>CAXTOI010000074.1:0-11040 GCA_964245645.1 uncultured Novosphingobium sp.
TCTTCCGCTCGTCCGATGCGCTTGCCGGCGCCTATGGCGTTGCGGTGTCGGCGCTCATGGCGATCTCCACATTCTTGGCGGCGCTGATCGCGCGTCAGTGGGGGTACAATCTGGCGTTGGTGATATTGGTCAACGGCGGTTTCTTTCTGCTCGACTGCGTGTTCTTCGCGGCAAACTCCATGAAGCTGTTGCAGGGCGGCTGGTTCCCGCTGGTGATCGCCGGCTTGATCGCCTTTCTGATGCTCACCTGGCGGCAAGGCGTCATGCTCGTCGAAAATGCCCGCGCGCATCTGCGTGAGAATGAATCCGCGTTCATGTCGCGGCTCGATCAGGCGGCGCCTTGCCGCACCGAAGGCACCGGCGCTTTCCTCAGCGCCGCACCGACCGGCATTCCGCTGTCGCTCACCGAACACATTCGCCACAACCGCTCGCTGCAGCGGCGCGTGATCCTGATTTCGGTAATGACGATGGAGAAACCCCACATCCCCGATGATGCGCGGGCAAAGGTGACGCCCATCGGCGAAGGGATCGATCGGGTTGAACTCAAATACGGCTTCATGGAGGCACTCGACATTCCCGGGGGCCTGGCCTGCGCCGGATTAGCCGATGTAGGCCAACCGGACGAGATCAGCTATTATCTTGGCCGCGAGACGGTGATCGCCGATCCGAAAATTCCCGGCATGGCGCCGTGGCGAGAGCGGTTGTTCGTCTCGATGCAGCGCAATACCTCGCCTACCGGCAGTTCTTTCGGTATTCCTTCGGCACAAGTCGTCGAGATCGGTACCGAGGTACGCATCTGACCTGATCGGCGACAATCGGGACATCTCCGTACTTCTCCATACTTCCGGAAAAACATCACAGATAGCAGCCCCCGGAAATTAGGTACGCTTCAGTTCGTGCCGACGCCATTTTTGCGAGCTCCGCGGCAGGCTGATGGCAAAATCTTGATGGATGCACCGCTCCCGACCGCAGAAAACGCCCATATTCGCGGGTTGCGGCTATCGCGACGATCATGCGAAAGCAGCCGTTGCCGTTCCTATAGACGGTGATAGGCTTGCTTATGGCTAACGATCCGCACCGCCATTGCCTGCCATCCGGGCGCGAAGTCCGGTGAGGGCACTTGCGAGCGTTCCGTCCGCCGGGACTGACGGCCGCCGGCCATTGCTGTTCGGGCTGCTCGTGCTGGGCCTGATGTTCATCATCTGCGCGCCGCTGTTCGTGGATATGGTAGCGCAGGACGCCCCGCGCGCCATTCGCGGTGAAATCTCGTATCATCGCTGGGGACCGCTGATCAAGCCGGTGCGGCTCGGCGGCGAATGGCGGATGACCTGGCTGGGCGGACCGGCGTCCAGCGTAGCGGCAGGCACCGAGCTGACCGCCGCCGTGCCCGGGCCATGGGACGGAATTGCGACGCCCGACGGCCGCCATCTGCCCGGCATAGGCGTCGCGAGCTATCGGCTTTCGATCCGTGATTTGCCGGCGGGCCGCTATACGCTGTACATTCCGACCAACTTCGCTGCGGATCGCGTGCTGATCGACGGACAGTTGATCGAGCAGCGCGGGACGATCGGGAGCAGCGCCGCCACGACCCGCTACGATCTGCGCTCGCATGAAATTTCGTTCGAGAAAACGGACGGGCAGCTAGCGCTGCGCATCGATCTGGCGAACTTCCTCCATCGGGACGAGGGCTTCGGCGATGCTCCCGTGTTCGGGCTGGCCGATCCCATGCGCCGCTGGATCGCGCTCGAATGGGCCAAGGACCTGCTGTTCCAGGGCGCCTTGTTGCTGCTCACGCTGACGGCACTCGTGGCCTATCTGTTCCGGCGGCAGGATCTGGCGTCGCTGTTCCTGGCGCTGGCGACACTTGCCCTGCAGCCGAGTGCAGCGGTCCTGGGCTATGACGATCTGCTGTTGATCGCTTTCCCCAACCTTACCTTTCCGGCAATTCTGGCGGTGATTTACGGCTCGGCGATATTCGCCCTCGCCTTCTTTCTCGCTTACGCTCGATGGCTGTTCCGCCGGGAAACGCCGTTTCTGCTGTTCTGGGCGCTCGAAGCGCTCATCGGCCTGTTTCTCCTCAGCCAGATCTTCGCATTCACCTTTGCCGATACCATTACGGCCTCCCGCATCGCCGTTATCTGGCCGGCGATCCTGGGGCTCACGCTCGTCAGCATCCTGGGCATAGTCCTGCGCGCCGCCTTGCGCAGTCGCAACGGGGCGGCGGTCTTCCTGGTCGGGCTCACCTTGTTTGCGCTGCTGATGGTCAACACCGCGCTGGCCTGGTCCGGCCTCGTCCCGCGGACCTATCTGCTCGCCACGACGACGCGGCCGCTGGGCATGCTCATGCTGCTGTTTTCGAACTTCGTGGTCATCGCCGAACGCTGGTCGGTCGCTCTTGGCGTGGCGGAGCGGACCAGCGACGATCTACGCGAACTGCTTGAGGTCAATTCGGCGATCGCCTCCGAAATGCAGCTCGACGTGCTCCTCGCGCGGATCGTCGAACTTACCAGCCATATGCTGGGGGCCGATCGCGGATCGCTGCTGCTCCACGACGAACGGACCGGCGAACTCTGGTCGCTCGTCGCCGAAGGGCTGGAGGTTCAGGAAATCCGGATCAGCTCGGATGTCGGGCTTGCCGGCCATGCCTTCACCCACGGCGAAATCCTGAATGTTCCCAATGCCTATCTGGACGAACGTTTCAATCGCGGCGTCGATGCCCAGACCGACTACCGGACCATGGGCATCCTTTCCATACCGGTCATCGCGCGTGACGGGCGGCGACTGGGAGTCATGCAGGCGCTTAACCGGCGTGACGGCCGTCCGTTCAACGCGCATGATGAGAAGCGCATGCAGGCGTTCGCCGCGCAGGCCGCGATCGCGATCGACAACGCGAAATTGTTCGCCGAGGTCGTCGAGCAGCGCAACTATAACGAGAGTATCCTGCGATCGATGTCCAGCGGCGTGATCACGCTCGGCGTCGAGCTGGAGATCGCCAAGCTCAACGCCGCCGCGACCGTGATCCTGGGTGTCCCGCCCGGCTTGCTGGAGGGCGCGAACGCGCGTCAGGTGCTCGCCGCTACGAACCCCTGGCTGATCGAGGAGATCGATACCGTTACGACGACCGGCGAGATGAAACTGCTGATCGACGTCGACCTGCTCGTGGCCGGCGGGCGGACGACTTCCACCAACATCACGATCGTCCCGCTGCTCGGCGAGACGGGGCCGGTCGGGCTGCTGCTGCTGATCGAGGACATCAGCGAGGGTAAGCGCCTGCAGGGTGCGATGCGGCGATTCATGACGCAAAAGGTCGTCGATCAGGTTCTGGAGCGCCGCGACGAGCTGCTGTTCGGTACGGCCTGCACCGCGAGCGTGCTGTTCGCCGACATCCGCAACTTTACGTCGATGGCCGAGGCGCTGACGCCGCGCGAAACCGTCGACATGCTCAACGAGGCGTTCACCGAATTCTTCGAGGCGGTCGCCGCCTGCGACGGCGTGCTCGACAAATTCATCGGCGACGCGATCATGGCGGTTTACGGCGCGCCGCTGACCACCGGCCGCGATCCCGAAAACGCGGTCGATAGCGCGGTCCAGATGCTGAGCGCGCTGCGCCAGCTCAACCAGCGGCGGATCGACCGCAGCCTGGCGCCATTGCATCTCGGCGTCGGCATATCGACGGGAGAGGTCGTCGCCGGTACGATCGGATCTCCCAAGCGCATGGACTACACGGTGATCGGTGACAGCGTTAACCTGTCGTCGCGCCTTCAGGCGCTGACCAAGACCTATGGCGTCGAGATCATCGTCTGCGAAGCGACCGCAGCCGCGGTCGGCGGCCGCCACCCGCTGCGCGAGCTGGATCTCATCATCATCCGTGGACGCCAGCGTCCCGCGAAGGTCTTCCAGGTCCTGCCCGGCGGGTACCACGATGGGTTCGCGGCGGTGGCGGAGATTTATCAACGCGGCCGCGACCGCCTGGCCTGCCGCGACTGGTCCGGTGCAATCGGCGCCTTTGAGGAAGCGCTGGTGATCGATCCGCACGATCACCCCTCTCGGTTGATGCTTGAGCGCAGCCGCCTGCTGGCCGCCGCCCCGCCGCGATCAGACTGGGACGGTGTATGGCAACCCTTGGGATATGCGTAGACGCAATGGACGAAGGCCGCCGCACCGGCTTGCCTGGAATTACCGCCGGATAAACTTGTCGAGATGCGCGCTTGCTCTCATGTTCGGCTTGTTAAGCATCCTGTCAGCCTGTGCGCCGCTGACCGCCCCGATCGCCACGACTCCGCCGGCGCGCGCAAAGCCGGTCTGGGCCTCTACCCAGAGCGACATCGCGGTCGATCCGGCCTATCGCTTCGGGCAACTGCCCAACGGCATGCGCTATGTCATCCGCCACAACGCCAATCCGCAGGCGCAGGGTTCGGTGCGGATGGAGGTGGCGGCCGGCTCGCTCGATGAAAGCGATGCCGAGCAAGGCTATGCCCATTTCGTCGAACATATGGCGTTCCAGGGCAGCAGCCACGTGCCCGAGGGCGAGATGGTGCGCCTGCTGGAGCGGCAGGGGCTGGCGTTCGGCGCCGATACCAACGCCGCCACCAGCTTCGAGCAGACCACCTACATGCTCGATCTGCCGCGCAATGATCCGGCGCTGCTCGATACAGCGCTGATGCTGATGCGCGAAACCGCGAGCGAACTGGCCTTCGCGCCCAGCGCCGTGGCGCGCGAGCGCGGCGTGGTGCTGGCCGAAATGCGCGATCGCAACAATTGGCAGTACCGCGAGGGTCTCGCCCGTCAGGCCTTCATGAACCCCGCCGCGCATTATGTGCAGCGCATGCCGATCGGCCTCAAGACCACGCTGGACGCGGCCACCCCGGCGGCATTGCGCGCGTTCTGGACAAGCCATTATGTGCCGGCCAAAACGACGCTGATCGTGATCGGCGATTTCGATCCCGGCGCGGTCGAAACCGCGATCAAGGCGCGTTTCGGCAATTGGCAAGGCGCCGCACCGCTCCCCCAGCCAGCCGCCGGCCCGATCGATCCGCGCGACCATGGCCGCACCGCGATCGACCTCGATCCGGCCCTGCCCGATCGCCTGTTCATCTCGCGGCACGGGCGCTGGCTGGACGAACCCGATACCATCGCCCAGCGCCGCGAGAATCTGCAGCGGCAGATCGGCTATGCCATCGTCGATCGCCGCCTCGACCATCTCGCGCGTCGCGCTCATCCGCCGTTCCGCGATGCCGCCTTCGGCACCGGCGACGATTTCAAGAGCGGGCGCACCACCAATATCGTCATCGACTGCATTTCCGGGCAATGGCGCCAGGGGATGATCGCCGTCGCCGGCGCGGTCCATCGCGCGCTGACCGCTGGATTTACCGCAGCCGAGGTGGCCGAGCAGATCGCCAATATCCGCATCGCCGCCGAACATGGCGCCGCCGCGGCGGAGACCAGGACCAATGGCGCATTGCTGCAAGCGGTGTTCGCGCTGATCCGCAACGACGCCGTGCCTGCCACGCCGCAAAGCTCACTGGCCCGGCTCGACGCGGTCATCCCGCAGATCACGCCCGAGACGGTGCTGGCGGCGCTGAAGCGCGCAGCCGTGCCACTCGATTCGCCGCTCATCCTGTTCGAGGGCCGCCTCGCGCCACCCGGCGGCGTCCATGCGCTACGCAGGGCCTGGGCGGATGCCTGGGCAGGAGGGCACGACTCACTCGATAACGTCACCGCCCCGCCGGCGCATTTCGGCTATGGCGATTTCGGACCGCCCGGCACGGTCGTCGCCGACACCCGCGACCCATCGCTCGGCATCCGCGAACTGCGCTTTGCCAACGGCGTCCGCCTGAACCTCAAGCATACCGACATCGATCACGATCGCGTGCTGGTCCAGTTGCAGCTCGATGGAGGCGACATGCTGGCGACGCGCGCCAACCCGCTGGCCACCAGCATGACCGGCTGGCTTGCCGCCGGTGGGCTGGGCAAGCATAGCGAGGACGAGTTGCAGACGCTGCTGGCGGGTCATGCGGTGTCGAGCGGGCTGGCCTCCACGCCCGAGGGGTTTATTGCCGGCGCGCAGACCACGCCAGCCGACCTTGCGCTGCAACTGGGCCTGATGACCGCGCTGCTGACCGACCCCGGCTTTCGCAGCGAAGGCGAGGAGCAATATCGGCTGGCGATCAACACCTGGCTGTCGCAGCTGCGCGCCACGCCGGACAGCGCCATGGCGGCGGATCTGGGCGGCCTATTGTCGGATGCCGATCCGCGCTTCACGCTGCAAAAGCCCGAAGCCTACTCTTCGCGCAATTACCTGCAATTCAAGCAGGATATCGCCGGTCGCCTGGCCCATGGCGCGATCGAGATCGGCATCGTCGGCGATTTCGCTGAAGCAGACGCCATTGCCGAAGTGGCGCGCACGCTGGGCGCGCTGCCCATGCGCGAGGCCGAATTCCGGCCCTATGCCGACCAGCGCCAGCGCGGCTTCACCCAAGATCACCGCCCCCGCATCGTGCGCCACACCGGCCCCGCCGACCAGGCGCTGCTACGGCTGACGTGGCTGACGCGCGACGACAGTGATCCGGTGGAAAAACAGGTGCTCAACCTGCTCCAGCGCATCGTCCAGATCGAGTTGACCGAAAATCTGCGCCAGCGCCTGGGCAAGGCCTATTCGCCGGGCGCGGCCAGCGATCTGTCGCGCGCATGGCAGCGCTATGGTACATTTGCGATCAGCGCTTCGGTCGATGTCCAGGACCTCGCCGCCACCCGCGCCGCGATCGCCGCGACGCTGACCGAGCTGCGCGATCGCCCGGTGAGCGCCGATGTCCTGCTCCGCGCCCGCGCGCCGCTGCTCGAAGGCTTCGCCAATTCGCTGAAAGGCAATCCGGGCTGGCTGCTGCTGGTGGCGACCGCGCAAAGCAATTCCGAGCGGATCGATCGGCAGCTCAAGGCGCCCGAGCGGATCATGGCGGTGACCCCCGCCGAGATCCAGGCGGCGGCGCGGCGGTATTTGACCGAGGCTGGCGAGGTGGAAATCACCGCATTGCCGCAAAGCTGCTTCACGACTTGCCCCGCGACGCCCGGCAAGCCATAGACGCTCGCATTCTCGTTCTGCGACAGAAAGGCCCGCGCGATGAAAGTGCGTGTGTACGTCAATCTCAAGAACGGTGTGCTCGATCCGCAGGGACGCGCCATCCACCACGCCATCGAGGGACTCGGCTTCGCCGGCGTCAGCGAAGTGCGCGCCGGGCGATTGTTCGAACTGGAAGTGGACGGCAGCGTGACCGACGAAGCGCTCGACCGGATGGCCAGGCAGCTGCTGGCCAACATGGTGATCGAAAACTACCGTTTCGAGCGGGTCGCGTAACCACGAAGGATAAGCCATGAGCGATTTCCAGGCTGCCGTCATCACCTTCCCCGGCTCGAACTGCGATCGCGACATGGCCGTCGCGATCGAGGAAATCTGCGGCGGCACCGTCCACCGCATCTGGCACGGCGACGCGACCTTGCCTGACCATCTCGACCTGATCGCGCTGCCCGGCGGTTTTTCCTACGGCGATTATCTGCGTTCGGGCGCCATGGCCGCGCGCAGCCCGGTGATGCGCGCAGTCATCGCCGAAGCCGTCCGCGGCGTGGCGGTGCTGGGCGTATGCAACGGCTTCCAGGTGCTGGCCGAGGCCGGGCTGCTGCCCGGCGCGCTGATGCGCAATGCGGGCATCCGCTTCGTCTGCCGCACGGTGGCGCTGACGGTGGAAAACACCCAGTCGGTGTTCACCGCCGGCTATAGGAAGGACCGGCAGATCCACATTCCGGTCGCGCATCACGACGGCAATTATTTCGCCGACGAAGCGACGCTGGACCGGTTGGAAGGCGAAGGCCGGGTCGCCTTGCGTTATGCCGAGCCGGTCAACGGCTCGGCGCGAAACATCGCCGGCCTGCTCAACGACGCCGGCAATGTGCTGGGCATGATGCCGCACCCCGAGCGCATGATCGAGCCGGCCCACGGCGGCAGCGACGGCCGCGCGCTGTTCGCCGCAGTGGCAAGGGGCCTGGTGGGGGCGTGATCCCGTCGCGCGGGGCTCGATAAAACCCCGCCCGCCCTGAGCCTGTCGAAGGGCTGTCCTTCTTTCTTTCTACGGTTGACAAGAAAAGCAGCCCTTCGACAGGCTCAGGACAGGCGGGAAAGTTTCAAAGCCTACTCCACCGTCACGCTCTTGGCCAGATTACGCGGCTGATCGACATCGGTGCCCTTCAGACAAGCCACATGATACGCCAGCAATTGCACCGGCACCGCATAGACCAGCGGCGCGATCAGCGGATGGACCTTGGGCATCTCGATCGTCGCCAGACAGCCCTCGCCCGCCTCGTCGAGACCCTCACGGTCCGAGATCAGCACGATCTTGCCGCCGCGCGCGCGCACTTCCTGCATGTTCGACACCGTTTTTTCGAACAGCGGTCCCGACGGCGCCAGCACGATCACCGGCACCGCCTCGTCGATCAGCGCGATCGGGCCATGCTTCATTTCGCCCGCCGCATACCCTTCGGCATGAATATAGCTGATTTCCTTGAGCTTCAGCGCGCCTTCCAGCGCCAGCGGATAATCCTGCCCGCGCCCCAGATACAGCACATCGCGCGCCGGCGCGATCAGATGCGCCATGGCCGCGATCTCGTCGTCATGCGCCAGCGCGGCGTTGAGCGCGGCGGGCACCTCGACCAGATGCCCGACGATCTTGCGCTCCTCCGCGCGGGTGAGACGGCCACGCCTGGCCGCGAGATGCGCCGCCAGCGCCGCCAGCACCGCCAGCTGGCAGCTGAACGCCTTGGTCGAGGCCACGCCGATCTCTGGCCCGGCATGGGTCGGCAACAGCAGGTCGGCCTCGCGCGCCATCGAACTGGTCGGCACGTTGACGACCACGCCGATGACCTGCCCCGCCGCCTGGCAATGGCGCAGCGCCGCCAGCGTGTCGGCGGTCTCGCCCGATTGCGAAATGAACAGCGCCAGCCCGCCCGCTTCCAGCACTGGATCGCGATAGCGGAACTCGCTGGCGACATCGATGTCGACCGGCACCCGCGCGAATTGCTCGATCCAGTATTTCGCCACCAGCCCGGCGTAATAGCTGGTGCCGCAAGCGACGATGGTGATGCGCCTGATCTCGCTCAAGTCGAATTCAATCTGCGGCAGCGCGACGGTCTGGTCGACCTGATGGATATAGCTGCGCAACGTCTGCGCCACCACGGTCGGCTGCTCGTAGATTTCCTTGAGCATGAAGTGGCGGTAATGGCCCTTCTCGATGGCGATCGCCGATGCGCCCGAGGTGGTCACTTCGCGCGTGACCGGACTGTTGTCCTTGTCGTAGATTGCGGCGCCGTCGCGGGTGATGACGACCCAGTCGCCCTCGTCCAGGTAAGTGATGCGCTGCGTCAGCGGCGCCAGCGCCAGCGCGTCCGAGCCGAGATAGGTTTCGCCATCCTGGAAGCCGATCACCAATGGCGAGCCCAGCCGCGCGCCGATCAGCAGTTCGGGATGCCGGCGAAAGGCGATCGCCAGCGCAAAGGCGCCGCGCAGTTGCGGCAAGGCGCGTTGCACCGCCTCCTGCGGCGAAAGCCCGGCCTCGACCTGCTCCGAAACCAGATGGGCAACGACCTCGCTGTCGGTGTCGCTTTCGAACCTGCGGCCACGCCCAATCAGCGCTTCTTTCAGCTGGCGGTAATTCTCGATGATGCCGTTGTGCACCAGCGCCACTTCGCCGGTGGCATGCGGATGCGCATTGCTGGCGGTCGGCGCGCCATGCGTGGCCCAGCGGGTATGCGCGATACCCACCACGCCGGGCGCGGGATGCGCGGCCAGTTCATGCACCAGATGGATCAGCTTGCCCGGCGCGCGGCGGCGGATCAGTTCCCCGTGATCGACGGTGCACACCCCGGCGCTGTCATAGCCGCGATATTCCATCCGCCGCAGCCCATCGACCAGCCGCTCCGCGACCTGATCCTTGCCGATGATGCCAATTATGCCGCACATACCAGTTCAGCCTTGTCAGAGAGTATAAGGGACGCGGATGCCGGGCATCTGCGCCGGGAAGTCCTTGGTGTTGCGGGTTACAAGCACCCGCCCGCGCATCATTGCGGTTGCCAGGATGACGGCGTCCGGCGATTTGAGGCGAGGGCGTTCCCGCCGCAGCGCCGCTGCCCGCGACGCGATTTCTGCATCGATTTCATCGACACCGAACCCGGACAGGAAAGCTTCGGTCACGCGCAAGGAAGGCTGCGTTTTTTTCGATAACACTTCGATCCGCCTTCGACTTGCCCAAAGCCGGGATGACATCCTCACGCAGAACTTCTCCCGGGTGCACCGGGCGCATCATCCGCTTCATCTTCCATTCCTCACGATCAGTGATCACCAGTACGCTCAAGTCGATTCAATGATAATCCTCGATATCCACAGCGATCGCGTCCCCCCCAACATCGTCCCAAGCGAATGTCACTAACCTATGCCTTACTCTTTCCTCTCAGCCTTCTTCTTCTTCATCGCATCATGAAAGCGGTCCGCCCAGCCCGGCTTCACCAGTTGCTCGCCGCGCACCAGCCGCAATTCGCCGGCGCCGACATCGCGCGACACCGCGCTGCCCGCGGCCACGATCGCATCCGCGCCGATCCGCACCGGCGCAATCAGCGCCGAGTTCGAGCCGATGAATGCCCGTTCGCCGATCACGGTCTTGTGCTTGAAATAGCCGTCGTAATTGCAGGTGATCGTGCCGGCGCCGATATTCGCCCCTGCGCCGACCTCGGCATCGCCGATGTAGGTCAGGTGATTCGCCTTGGCGCCCTTGCCCATCACTGCGTTCTTCACCTCGACGAAATTGCCGACCTTGACATCCGGCCCCAGCCGCGCCCCGGGCCGCAGCCGGGCGTAAGGCCCGATCGTCACACCGCTGGCCAATGTGGCGCCTTCCAGGTGACAAAACGCGTGGATGGTGGCGTTGTCGGCCACGGTCACGCCCGGCGCCATCACCACATTCTGCTCGATCGTCACGTCGCGGCCCACGACCGTGTCCCAGG
>CAXTOI010000075.1:0-3088 GCA_964245645.1 uncultured Novosphingobium sp.
CAGGTGGGCCGTGTGCGGCGACTGCTTCTAAGGGGAGTTCAACGCCACCACCGGCCTCTGGCATGAGACCGCGCGGTCGATTCATGCGGCCTGATGGCGAGGCGGCAACGCCGCCGGACAGCATCATCCTTAAAGTCGGCGAGGTGAAAGGCGGGCTCAAAGCGATGAACGAGCGCATGGGCCGGATGGAGCGGATGCTCGACAAGGGGGTGGCCGAGATCAAGAGCGAGGTGCGCAGCGTCAGCGCCGCGATCGCCGCTACCGCCGCGCCGCTGGATGACCGGATCACCGCGCTCGAGCTGAAAGACAGCGAACGCAAGGGCGAACGCGGCGCCTGGCTCGGCTTGTCGAGCCTGCTTGGCGGAGTTGTGGTCGCCGGCGGGCAATGGCTGATCGATCATATCGCCAGATAGGCTGAGCGACGCGTGAAGAATTGCCTCCTGGAAAGGAGGCACTAGAAACACCATTCCAACAGGAGGCCGAGATGCCCCGCACTATCGTACCCGCCGCGCTGGCGATCCTGCGCGGCGCCGAAGGCTGCCGTCTGGCTGCCTATCCCGATCCTGGCAGCGGCGGTGACCCGTGGACGATCGGCTGGGGTGCAACCGGCCCGGATGTTCACGCCGGACTGGTGTGGACGCAGGCCCAAGCCGACGCGCGGCTGGCGCAGACCCTGGCCCTGCTCGCGGGACAGGTGACGCAGGGTTGCGGTTCTGCTCCCACAACCGACAATCAATTCGGGGCCATGTGTTCGCTTGCATATAATATCGGTGTCGGGAATTTCCTGGGCTCCAGCGTGCTGCGCTTTCACCATGGGGGGGATCATCAAGCGGCTGGAACTGCGTTCGGCGCATGGAACAAGGGCGGTGGCCGGGTGCTGCCGGGACTGGTCCGCCGCCGTGCTGCCGAGGCTGCGCTTTACCTAACAGCCGATGCTGGCGAAGGAGCGGCGGCATGATTGGCCTGCGTGACGCCGACGGCCGCCGCGGGTTGCGGGCCGTGGTGGAGGCGGCGATGACCCTGGGCTTGCTCGCGCTGGTATGGTGGATCGCCGGGATGCTGCGCGGCAACAGCAGCGCCCTTCGGGAGATCGCGCGTGGCGCCTTGCTGATCAACAGCCTGGGCACGCTGTTTTACGGCATGGAAAACGTCACCCGCGCCTTTCATCTCCAGGTCGGGCCGACCGGAATCGCGGCCGAGGCGGGCGCGGACAACAGCGTCTCCTGATCGCCTGTCGCGAGCGCCACATTTCAGTTCAAAGGAGCCGCCATGGCTGCCACGCTTTTCACCCGCTATCGGGGAGAGACCATCGTCATTGCGGTGGCTGACAGCGGCGCGCAGCCAGGCGGTCAGGCGCTGGTTGCCTCCAGTTTGCGTGCGATCCCGGCGGGCCGTGCTGCGCCCATGGCTACTGCGCGCGATGCAGCCAGCATGGCGATTGCTTACCGGGCGGCTAACGGCAATTTTCCGGTGGGCTGGCTGCTCACGCTCGATGCCGGCGATTGCGCAGCGCTGCCCGCAGGCAATTATCTGATCGACCTGAAGATCACCGATGGCGCTGGAGCGGTGACGATCACCACCCCCGCTGTCGTCATGCTCGCGGAGCCGGCTACGCTATGACCCTGCGCAGCGTCCAATGGATCGCCGATTCCGGGCTCCTGGTCGGCCTGACCACGATCGGCGAATTCACGGCTACGCCGACTTTGGCGGCGCTGTCGTTGTCATCCAGCAATTTCACCCTGACCATCCCTGCCAGTGGTACGGTTCTGGGTGCAACATCGGGCTCCGCCATCACTGCCGTGGGCCTTCCTGCGGGTCTTACCATCAGCTCCAGTCAGGGCTGGGCTTACGACGGCTCCGGCGCAATCGGCAGCTACGTGTTCTTCGTTACGGAGACGCTGAGCGGTGCCAGCAATTCACCCTTGGCGACCAGTATCACGGTGACGGTATCCCCGTCGGAACCCGCGGGCGCAACGCTCGACTTTTCCCAATCAGCCAACAGCGATCTGATCGCAGCTACCAGGAGTTTTTGACATGACCCTTGCCGTCAAGGACGCCACTGGCGCCACGCAGAACATCCCGTTTCCCAACAGCAACGGCCAGGCGCCGATGGCCGCAAGTGCGCCGGTGGTAATAGCCAGCGACCAGATCCTGCCTGTCTCGGCTGCCGCCTTGCCATTGCCGACCGGCGCTGCAGCTGATGGCAGCGATGGTACCGGCATTGCGCCACCATCGGGAGGTACGGGCATTCGGGGCTGGCTTTCGGGCATCTACAGCAAGCTGAGCAGCCCCCTTTCGGTCACCGGCTCCTTCTGGCAAGCGACGCAGCCGATCTCGGGGACGGTTACGGCCAATGTGTCGGGCACCGTGCCTGTATCGGGAGCCTTCTGGCAGGCATCCCAGCCAGTCAGCCTGTCGGCGTTGCCGTCGCTTCCTGCGGGCGCCAATCTAATCGGCACAGTCAATCTCGATCTTGGCGGAAGCGCGATATCGGTTACAAACCCATTGCCGATGATCGATGCCTTTACGGCCCCTTCGGCGCTCGTCTGGACCTCGGCGACGGCACTGAGCACCGCCAGCACGGTCACTACCAACGGTTACGATACGGTCATCGTCACTCTGGTCGGCAATGCTTCGCTCGCCGGCGGTACGGTGGCGTTCGAAGTCTTCGATGGCGCGGCATGGATTGCGGTGAAATCTGCCAGCATCTCGGATTACACTACGACGGCCAGCTCCAGCCTGACCGCCAACATGAACCGGGGCTATCAAGTCCCCGTTGCCGGTTTTCCGCAGTTTCGGGCGCGGTTGGCCGGGGTGATCAGCGCCGGCTCGCTCACGATCACGACGATTACCAGTTCGGCGCCGGACACTTCGATCGTGACGGTGGGGCTAGATCCCGCGCAACCATTGCCTGCGGGGAACAATGCCATCGGCACGGTTCTCGGTCCACTGCCGGCGAGCCCCATCACCGGGCAGCAGACGCTCGCGACCGCCGCCGCCGCCCTGCCGGCTAACGCATTGCAGAACGGGCTGATCGTGACCGCATTATCGGCAAACACCGGCACCGTCTATGTTGGCGCCGGCGGGG
>CAXTOI010000075.1:3098-10980 GCA_964245645.1 uncultured Novosphingobium sp.
GCGGGGAACTGACCGTGTGGCGCTTCAATTCGGCCACAGGACTGATCGCCCAGATCGTCATAGGCTTCGGGATTGGCGGAGGGGCTGTCAACGTCTCCGGGAGTTTGGGCACGCTCGACTTTTCCCGGCCGACCAACAGTGGCCTGATCCCCGCGCTGAGGCGCTTCTGAAACGACGCCGGCATCAATCCTGCAGCGTCATTGACATAAACCGACTTGGGGGACCTACCCATGAGCATACCTCCCATGCCCGCACCGGCGCAGATCATCGCGCTGAACGACGCCGCCAGGGCCGGGTTGTCCTATGGCCCGTTCATGGCAAGCGGCACCGGCTTTCGCGGGTTCACCGCCAGCTATGTGCCGGGCGCGTCGGCGCAATATGCCATCTTCGAGAAGGCCTATATCTCCGACGATTACTGGACGACGAATCAGCGTTTCCTGTTCGCCAACTGGTGGATGACCGGTTCGGGCACCAACATGGAGACGACCAACACCAACGCCGTGCAGATCGATATCGTGACGATGGTGTTCACCGATATCACCGGCACGCAGCGCACCGTGACGCTGACCTTCGGCGGCGCGCAGTCGATTACGCTGACCGCCAATGGCGGCGCGACGCCGCACGCCTGGACCGATCCCGGTTGCCAGACATATCTGATCCCGCCCAACGCGCGGGTGATGGTGCGGTGCCATCGCACGATGCTGACGCCGGCCACCGACAATCTGCCCGGATCGACCAATCTGGGCATGAACCTGGCGCTGGGCGATCGTTGCCAGATCGGCACGACATCGCTGACCGCGCTGGCGACCACCGGCGGGATCAGCACGGCGCTTCCCAGCGGCAGCAACGTCTATGCCTTCGGCCCGATCGCGGCCGTCGCGCAAGGATGGGACGGGCGCGAGATCCCGCTGATGATCGGCACCAGCATCGAATATGGGCAGGGCGAGGGCCGTTATTGGGCGCAGCCGCGCGGCACGTCTAACCATTGCGGCGAGGCGGGCTGGTTCGGCCGGGGGAGGGCGTCGACCGCGAACGGCGCGAAGAAGCTGCCCAATATCAACTGGGCGGTGCCCAGCGGCAAGCTGGCGGGCATCACCGGCACCGGCACCGGGCAGGGCATCCAGTATCGCATGGCGGCGCTGGCGTTGCTGACCGCAGGCGCCCAGCGCTTGCCGTTTACCTGTGTGGTGTGCGCGCTGGGCACGAATGATGCGACCACCGTGGTCGCGACGTGGCAGGGGCTGTTCCAAGCGACCTGGGCCGCGCTGAAGGCAGCGTGGGCGGTGCCGCTGATCCAGGTGAGCGTGCTGCAGCGCACGACATCGACCGATGGTTTTCAGACCGCGGCCAACCAGGCACCGTTCAACAGCTCGTACACCTATCCGGCGGCTTCGATGTGGCAGATCAACAGCTGGATTCGCAGCCTGCCCAATGGCAACGCGGCTTCGGCAACAGGCGCCTATATCGATCGCTCGTTCGATATCACCGAGGCCTATGCCGGGATCGGATCGGGCGGGACATCGGGCACCTGGTACACGTCGCCGCTCGATCCGTGGACATCGACCATAACCACGGCAGTGGCCGCCGCCGCGACCGGCATCTATTGCCTGACCGGCATTCCGCCGGGCGGCGTGCTGGCGATCCTCGACGGGACCGGCGGCTATGAGACGATCGGCACCTATGCGAGCGTTTACAGCACCGGCGGCAATTGCTTCATCACCCTGACGGCCGGGCTGCAGTTTGCGCATGCGACAGGGGTGACGGTGAAGCTGTCGCCGAGCATGGACGGGACGCACCCGGGACCGTTCCTTAACCAGATGGTGGCCGATGGCGCGGTGGCAAACGCCAAGCTCGCCGGCGTGTTCAGGTTTTAGGCGATGGGTCTGATCGAAACCATCGCCGGCATCGCCGTGCCGCAAGCCGCCTTGCCGTTGCGCCTGTTGTCATGGGCGCGCGGCTCAGCGATGTGGCTGTTCGCGCATCCGATGACTGCCATTGCCTTGCTTGTCGGGGTGTTCGGCGCGGTCGAGCATCACGAAGCCGATAAATGGGCAGCCCTGGCGCGGCAGCGGGCGGGCGCTATCGCAGCCATTCGGAGCGCTAACGCCAGCGCCATCCAGCAAGCCACAGCCGCAAAGGACGCGAAAGATGCCTATAATGCGAAACTGGCCGTGCAAAGCGACCGCAGTGCTGCTGATCTGCGTGGCCGCTACCATGCTGCCGTCCTGCAGCTCGCCGCCGCTCAGGATACAGCCCGGCGTGCCGATCTGTCCGGCGATGCCGACGCCCCCGCACGCGGCGATGGACCCGGTGAAGGTGCCGGCGTTTCTGTTGGGTCCAGCTCCAACGGGCCGGTCGGTCCGCTTGCCATCAGCCAGGACGACGCCTTGACTTGCGCCGATAACACTGCACGATTGCAAGCGGTGCATGACTGGGCAGTAGCCTTAGGGCAATAGCGGCGGGAATTTAGACATGATCCTGGGTGTCGTGCTGGCCGGGGGGAAGTCCAGCCGGTTTGGCAGCGATAAGGCATTGGCCGAGCTGGATGGGCAGACGCTGATTGCGCGCGCGGTCGACGGCTTGGCGGGCTGGTGCGAATATGTAGTGGTGGCGGGGCGCGAGACTGCCCCGGCGCCAACGCTGCCCGATTGGCCGGCGCCGGACATGGGACCGCTTGGCGGGCTAGCCGCCGCACTGTACTTTGCGCGCGATGAAGGCTATGCGGCGGTGCTGTCGCTAGGTGTGGATGCTGCCGGCCTGCCCGATGACTTGCCCGGGTTGCTTGGCGCTGCGACGCTCCCTAATTCGGCGGCTTATGTCGCCAGCCAGCCGGTGATCGGCTTGTGGCCGGTGGAGACTGTCTCGGCCATCGAGGCGATCCTGACCGGTACCGGCCGCCATTCCCTGCGCGCATTCGCCGAAATGACCGGCGCAACGGCCGTAACGCTGCCGTTGCTGCCTGCCAACATCAATACCGCTGGTGATCTAGCCGCGTTGCAAGGTGAACGCTGCCAATCTTGACGATTTTGCCGATAGGTCAGTTGCTTAATCAGGGTGTTCTCCCAAGCGCAGATTCCAGGAGGTGTCATGGCGGACCAAGGTTTAACGCGTCTCAGGCCCACTTTGTCCCCGCCGCATTCACCCCCATGCTCGCGAGATAGCGCTTGATGTTGCGCGCCGCCTGCCGCAGCCGTTGCTCGTTTTCGACCATGGCGATGCGCACGAAGCCTTCGCCATCCTCGCCATAGCCAACGCCCGGCGCCACCGCGACTTCGGCATGGGTGAGCAATTGCTTAGAAAATTCCAGGCTGCCCATGTCCTTCAGCGCTGGGGGCAGCGGCGCCCAGGCGAACATCGAGGCTTTCGGGCTCGGGATGTCCCAACCGGCGCGGCCAAACGCCTCGACCATCACATCGCGGCGTTTCTGATATAGCTCGCGGTTGCGCTGGACGACATCCTGCGGGCCGTTCAGCGCCGCGCAGGCCGCCGCCTGGATCGGGGTGAAAGCACCATAATCAAGGTAGCTTTTCACCCGCGTCAGCGCCGCGATCAGCCGTCGGTTGCCGACCGCAAAACCCACCCGCCAGCCCGCCATCGAGAACGTCTTGGACATGCTGGTGAATTCCACCGCGATATCCTTGGCGCCTGGCACCTGCAGGATCGAAGGCGTGGGGTTGCCGTCGTAATACAGCTCCGAATAAGCCAGATCAGACAGCACCCAGACCTTGTTCTCCTTGGCCCATGCCACCAGCCGCTCGTAAAACGCCAGATCGACGGTTTCGGCGGTGGGATTGGACGGATAATTGACGATCAGGATCGATGGACGCGGCACGGTGAAGGCCATCGCCCGGTCAAGCGCGATCCAGTAATTCTCGTCCGGGGTGACCGGAACCGAGCGGATCGTGGCCCCGGCGATGATGAAGCCGAAGGTGTGGATCGGGTAAGACGGATTAGGCGCCAGCACCACATCGCCCGGCGCGGTCATTGCCGTGGCCATGCTTGCCAGCCCCTCCTTCGAGCCCATGGTCATCACCACTTCGGTATCGGGATCGAGATCCACGCCGAAGCGGCGCGCATAATATTGCGCCTGCGCCTTGCGCACCCCCGGAATACCCTTTGATGCCGAATAGCCGTGCGCATCGGGCTTCTGCGCAACCTCGCACAGCTTGTCGAGGACATGCGCGGGCGGCGGCAAATCCGGATTGCCCATCCCCAGATCGATGATGTCGCGCCCTGCAGCACGGGCGGCGGCACGCATGTCATTCACTTCGGCAATGACGTAGGGCGGCAGGCGCTTCATGCGGTAGAATTCTTCGGACATCATACTTTCCTGTTGAGCGGGGGCCTGGTGAGCGGGGCTTGTTGAACGAGGACATGTCGAACACGCTTCGCGTCGTGGCGCGAACCGGGACAAGCTTTTGCTCCTGCGCCCATATCACCATAAAGGCGAGATGAAATTGCCTCCGTTGCCAATCCTGCTAAGTTGACGACTCACGGGGATGGAGCGCCAGAATGAGCAATGAAACGGCAGCCGCCGCAGGCTTTGCCGACTTGATGGCAGGTCTGGTCAAGCTGACCAGCGATCTCGCTCCGCGTCTGATCGGCGAACTGCTGCCCGCTGCCGCAGCACCAATGGCCGGCTATGGCGATGCAGCGCATTGGGGCCAAGTGACCGCAAGGCTGCAGGCGATGTGGCTGGAATACCAGACCGAACAGGCGGTGAAGTCTGCCGCCACGCCTGCCCAACCCTTCGCCGATGCTGCCCAGTGGACCGGCCTGATCGAAAGCTGGTACCGGCCGCTGCCGCTGGCCAGCCCCGATGCGCAACAGCGCTTGTGGCATGACACCGTGGCTTTATGGCAGGGGGTGCTCGGCCAATTCAGCATGGGCACATCTGTGCCAAGCCTCGCGCCGGATTGGGCGCCCCGGGTCGAGTCATCGCCCACCCTCCCTCGCCACGACAAGCGCTTTGCGGACAGTCTCTGGCAACAGCCACTCTACGCACTGGTGCATCAGAGCTATCTGCTGATGTCCGAGCAGATCACCGCCATGGCCGATAATCTCGAAGGGCTCGATCCGGCAAAGAAAGAGCAGTTGCGCTTTGTCACACGCACGCTGGTCGATGCGCTAAGCCCTGACCACTTTCCACTCACCAATCCGCTGGTGCTCGAACGCGCGCTGGCTACGGGCGGCGAAAGTCTGATCAGCGGGATGCGTCATTTGCTGGCCGACCTGCAGCGTGGGCAGTTGACGCATACCGATCCGGCCGCCTTTCGGCTCGGCGAGAATGTCGCGGTCACCCCGGGCAAAGTCGTTTATGAATGCCCGTTGTTCCAGCTCATCCAGTACAGCCCGACGACCCCGGAGGTGCTGGCGGTGCCATTGGTGATCTTCCCGCCGTGGATCAACCGCTTCTACATCCTCGACCTCAATCCGAAAAAGAGCTTCGTGCGATGGGCAGTGGCGCAAGGCGTCACGGTGTTCATGGTGTCATGGAAATCTGCCGATGCCAGCATGGCCGAGGTGGTGTGGGACGATTATATTCGTTCGCAGATCGAGGCGATCGAGGTGGTACGCGCAAGGTTGGATGTGCCCGCCGTACATGCCCTGGGCTACTGCGTAGCGGGCACCACGCTCGCGGCAACGCTGGCCGTGCTGAGCCGGATGGGCCACGCCGACATCGTCAAGAGCGCCACATTCCTGACCGCGCAAGTCGATTTCGAAAAAGCCGGCGGCCTTAAACTTTTCGTCGATGATCAACAGATCGACGCGATCGCCAACCTAGCACATGACGGCGTGGTCGATGGTCGCTACATGGCGGCTACCTTTAACCTGTTGCGCGGGAACGACCTGATCTGGAGCTACGTGATTCACAATTACTTGCTGGGTGAGGATTATACGCCCTTCGACCTGTTGTACTGGAACGGCGACACCGCCAATCTGCCCGCCAAATGGCATCAGTCGTACCTGTGCGATCTCTATCGCGACAATCGGCTAGTAGTGCCTGGTTCGCTGACCGCGGGGGGCGTTCCGATCGATCTTCATCTCATCTCAACGCCTGCGTTCATCCAGGCTGGGCGGGAGGATCATATCGCTCCGCCCGAGAGCGTCTGGCAATTGAGCCGGCAGGTCAGCGGGCCATGGACCTTCGTGCTGGCGGGCTCGGGCCATATCGCCGGCGTGGTCAATCCGCCGGATGCTGGTAAATACCAATATTGGACGAGCCCGCATCCCGGCGAAACACTCGACAGCTTTATTGCGGGCGCGAGCGAACACCCCGGCAGCTGGTGGCCGCATTGGCTGGAATGGTTGCACGACCAGGACGATGCAGCAGTAAAGGTCAGCGCAAAACGCAAGCCGGGTGGTCGTAGCGACGTAGTGATCGAGGATGCCCCGGGCCGCTACGTCAAGACGCCCTGATTCTGCATAGCTGTAAACTGCCCGGTATCGTTCTTGGCAACTTATGCTGCACTGCACAATTTTCTTGACTCTGCTTGTTGCATAACTATTTGTGCGCCGCAGCAGAGCGGCAGACCGCCTGCGCAAGGATGTGCAATTATGGCTGACGAAATTGCAACTAATGAACAATTACCCATGGCAGTCGTGGCTGCTGCGCCGGCGAAAGCTTCGCCGCCTGTCGCTGCAGAGATGACTGATATGGCGGCGGCTCCTGCAGTACCTTTAAAGCTTGCGGATATGCCAGCCATCGGTTCGATAAAGAAATCGCGGCGTGCGGCTGCGATAGCACATCCAGAAATGCCGGTGGACGCTGCTTCACTTGCTCATGTCCCGCCGGCGAAAACCGCAATAGCCAAAGCCAAGCCTATTCTGAGCAAAGCGGCGCCGACTGTTCCCCCCGCTCGCAAGCTGGCCAAAGCCCTGCCGGCGGTAATCAAAGTCTCGCCAGCGGCTAAGCTTCATCCCACCGCCAAGCCGCTTGCATCCAAGGCTGTTGCTGCGGTGCAACATACCAGGCTCGCCTTATCTGCCTTTACGAAAATTCCTGCTGCCAAACCCCGTTCATTCCAGGAGATTTTTACCATGACTACCCCCAGCTTCGATTTCGCCGCCGCCTTCAAAACCGCTTTTTCTGAAGCCCAGGATAAGGCCAAGGAAGCATACGAAAAGAGCACTGTCGCGATGGGCGACGCTAACGATTTCGCCAAGGGCAACGTCGAAGCGCTGGTTGAATCGACCAAGATCCTGGCTTCCGGCCTGCAGGAACTGACCACCGAACTGGTCGCCGAGAGCCGCGAAGCTTTCGAGACGCTGACGGCCGAGGTCAAGACCATTGCCTCCGTGAAGTCGCCCGCCGATTTCTTCAAGCTGCAGAGCGAGTTGATGCGCAAGCAGATGGACGTGCTGATGGCCAATGGCACGAAGCACAGCGAAGCCTTCCTGAAGCTGGCCAGCGATGCCGCCGCGCCGCTGTCGAGCCGCGTCAGCCTGGCTGTTGAAAAGGTCAAGACCACCGTCTGATCGAACCGTTCGGCGCGTCGTCCTGGGCACATCGCGGCCTTGGCAACGTAACGCCGATCGGTCGATCTTCTGGTGCGACAATCAACGGGTCACGCAGTATCTGCGTGGCCCGTTTGATCATGCCTGCCCGCCGCTGCAGCCGATCATCCGCCTTCGCGGGTCTTTTTTCCGGAACGCTTGTTTTCGCCCCCCTTGTTACGATATTCTAGCGCTATGTTGACCGCGATCTCCTTTGTTCAAGTGCCTGCCACTGCCTTGCCGAAAGCCGGAACCACCAGCGCGCCTCTGTCAGCCCGCGCTGCTTTTGGCACGGGCATTCTCTGCGCAGGCAAGGACGACGACAATGGTGGTGACCAAGACGGCAGCAAGGGCGGCGGCAAGGATCAGGTCGGCCTTGCCACGC
>CAXTOI010000076.1:0-10940 GCA_964245645.1 uncultured Novosphingobium sp.
ACGCCGAAAATCGCGGTGGCCCCAACAAGCTACACCACGCCTTGGGACACGATCAGGCAAGACCAATCCGCATCGTGCCGCAGTAACTATACGCATCGCTTTGCATGATATTTTCATAATGCCAACTGATACGCGGCCGGCTTGCGAAGCTGATTCCGACATGCGAGTTCGACATATCGAAATCCAAGCTAAGCAAGCAAAGCAAAGCAAAGCCGCCCTATACCGCGCGGCTCCATTCGGAGGGTTATGTTCAACACCGAGAGCGTTCGCGAGTTTAAGGCGCCTCGCTACGCGTCGGGCAATCGCGATCGGCTCCAAGGGCAGGCGGATGCCATAGATCGCTTCGGCAGCGAGAGGAGAGCGATAGCCCACGGTGACATGCGCTGGCTCGTTCTCGACCTGATCCAGGCCCGGCCGCGCCACGGCTACGACATCATCAAGGCGATCCGCATCGCGCTCGACGGGCGATACAGCCCTAGTTCGGGACATATTTACCCGACACTATCGATGCTGCAGGCTACCGGGCTGATCACGCGCGCAGATGTCGGTTCAAAGAAGGTTTATAGCGTCACCAAAGCAGGCGCCGACGAACTGGCGGCGCATCAGGAAACGGTCTCGCAGGTGCGTGAGCGCGTCGAAGCATTGCGTGCGAATTTCCGCCCGATGCCGTTCCTGGTGACGCGAGCCCTTTCGGAACTGCGCCGGGCTCTCACCGGTCGTCTTTTAGATAGATCTTTGAGTGACGAGGCCATCGACGCGATCGCGGCGGCGCTTGAAGGAGCGACGATCGCCATCGGCGGCGGAATGCGAGGCTCGCCAGGCACCAGGCGTGATCCTCGCTCAAACATCTCTGGATCACACGGCTTGCCCCCCGACGACGAGATACCCTCTTGCGCCTCCAGGCGCGACACCATCGGCAAGAAGGGAAATCAGGATGGATGAAATCAACGGCGTGCTCGTCGTAGGCGGCGGGTTGGCAGGCCTGGCGGCGGGAACCTTCCTTGCCTGGCAGAAAACGCCCGTGGTCGTCGTCGAGAAGCATCCCGGCAGCTCGCCTCACCCTCGGGCGATCGGCTACACGCCGCGCACGATGCAGTTCGTCAGAGCCTTGGGCATTGGCGACCAAGTACCGGAGGTTGATGACGGAATACGGCTGCGGCGCCAGCGCATGTACAGCCTTGCCGGCGAATGGTACGAGGAGGCGCCCTGGACGCCCGGTAGCGAACCGGCCGACATGAACGCCTTCTCACCGGTTCGCGGTGCCGCCATGGCTCAGGACAGGTTCGAACCGATCTTGCGGCGGAAAGCGATCGATCTCGGTGCGGACGTGCGGCTGTCGACCGAACTCATCGGGTTCGATCAGGACGACAGCGCAGTCACCGCGACGCTGCGTGATCGCAAGACGGGGCGGGAGTACGACCTGCGTGCCGATTACATGATCGCCGCGGACGGTACGCGCTCGACGATACGCGAGCAGCTCGGAATCGAGCGCGATGGCGTCGGCCATCTTCGCACGATGCACAGCATTCTGTTCAAGGCACCGCTCGAGGAATATCTGGAGAGCGGCGTTTCGCAGTTCATCATTGACCAAGGCGACTTCCAGACCTTCATCACGACATATCGCGACGGTCGCTGGGTCCTTTATGCGAACGAGGAGGTGACCGATCCCGCCGCGCAGGAAGCGATGATCCGTCGGGCGATCGGTCGCGACGACGTGCCGATCGAGCTCATTAATTTCGGTTCTTGGGACGTGACTGGTCTGATCAACGAGACATACCGGAAAGGCCGTATCTTCCTGATGGGCGACGCCGCGCACACGCTGCCGCCGACGCGCGGAGGCTGGGGCGCCAACACCGGCATCGACGATGCGAACAATCTTGCCTGGAAGCTGACATCCGTGCTTTCAGGTTTATCCACGCCCGCGCTGCTCGACACCTATGACGCGGAGCGGCAACCGATCGGAAAGTTGCGCCACGATCAGACGTTCAGCCGGCCGGATTATCAGCGTGGTGGAGGCGAGCAGGTAAAGCCCTACCAGGGAGCGACGCTATACGACGATGTCGCAATGGAGCTGGGCCAGCTCTATCGATCAGGCGCGGTTATCGGCGCGAGGGCAGAGCTTCCTCCCGCGGCCAAGCCGGACGAATGGGTAGGCCAGCCCGGGACACTCGCCCCGCACATGTGGGTCGAGCAGGACGGCCGAAAAGTCTCCACAATGGACTTCTACCTGAATCGATGGACGCTCGTTACCGAGGACGACGCCTGGCGGGCGGCGGCGGAGGCTGCTGCGGCGGCGCTGGGCATAGCAGTCACCGTCCTGCGCTTCGGCGAGGACGTGATCGCCGAAGACGAAAGCGCCTTCCGAAAGACCTATGGCGTCGACCGAGATGGGGCCAGCTTGATCCGTCCCGACGGTTATGTCGCCTGGCGTGCGGTCGAAAAGCCCGCGGATCCTGCGTCAGCGCTTATCGACGCGCTCGGCACCGTCGCTTGCGCAGTCAAGGCCCTTGCACCGTCCTGATCGGCCAGTTCAGCTAGGGCACAGCCCGGTCGTCCGAAAGCATATCTCACGCTCCCATCGAAGGGTAGATACATGACCGAAGCCACGCTCGAAGCGCGTCTCCAGCGCCTCGAGGATCTGGAGGCGATCCGATCGCTGATGATGCTCTATGCGGACGTCATCAACAAAGGATGGGGCGGCCGCGTGGCCGACGCCGACCGGATCGGCGAGGTATTCGCCCCCGATGCGCGTTGGTTCAGCAAGGACATGGGCATCGAGGCGAACGGTGTCGAGGAGATTGCCCGCGGTTTGATCGAATCGACCGCCGAAATCGAGTTCTCCCAGCATATCTTCCTGAACCCGCTGATCGAACTGGACGGCGATCATGCGGCGGCAAGCTGGCTCATGTGGATCGCGGCGCGCCGAGCGGAAGGCTCACGCTTAGTCTACCTTAGCGAAGATGTGACATATACGCGCACGGAGCGTGGCTGGCGTATACGCAGTCTTGATCTCGAGGTTGCGGGCGTCAATCCACTCGCCTCGGCAGGCCCTCCCCGATGATTGTCTGAGAGGGCGCGCAACGGCGCCAACGGGCATAACGTCAACTGATCGTCGCATCACAGCCCCTGATTGGCGTCTGATCCCCCGTCCAACGATAGTTGCAGATCGAAAGTTGAAACGATCGGTGAACACGATCGAGGCAGGGAGGATCGGCAGTGAGACTTACAAAATCAAATTCGCGCGCGCGCATTCTGGGTTCGCATTGCTGGTTTCCGATAGCCGCGGCTTTACTTTACCCGATCAGCACGACCGGGGCGGCGGCCCAGACTGCCGTCACCCCTGAGCCGGTCACTTCTTCTCAAGTCGCACCTCCTCAGGGAGAAGCCGATCGCGGCGTCACGCAGCAACCACGGGCGGACATTCCCGATATCGTGGTCACGGCCCGCAAGACGTCGGAATCGATCCAGGACGTTCCTATCGCCATTACTGCGCTCAATACCAGGCAACTGGAGCAAGGCCGGGTTTATGACGTCAAGAATCTAGGCGAGCTGGTTCCCGGCCTGACCGTCGCGGGCACCGGGCAACGCGGATACCCCGTGATACGCGGCATCACGACCCGCACGCCGGACGCCGGGGCCGACACGGCGGTTGGTCAATATATCGACCAGATTTATCAGCCCCGTGTCGCAAACTCGCTGACCGGTCTGCTGGATCTGGATCGGATCGAGGTCCTGAAGGGGCCGCAAGGAACACTGTTCGGTCGCAACACGATCGCCGGAGCAATCAACTATGTCACGAAGCGGCCGGGAGACACGCTCGACGTTCACGGGATGGCGGGGACCGGTAATAGAGGCCTGTTCGAAACACGAGATTCCATTTCAGGGCCGATAAACTCCACGGTCTCCGTGGGACTTGCGGGCATGTATCGCAACGATCAGGGCAATATTGACGTCGTTAACGCCCAGGGCAAAAAAATCGGTGACGATGGCGTCAACGATTATGGTGGCCGGCTTTCCGTTCTCTGGAAGCCCACGGCAAAGCTTGAGATCTATGGGACGGCGATGTATCTCCGGCTTCGGAGCGCCACTCTTAATCAGGCAGATGGCAATCCCTCCGGCGTCCTTGCGCCTAACTTCGCGCGGGCCGGCTTCTACACGCCCTCCAGCTTTGTCGCGGATTATCGACAGTATCAGGCGGGCCTTACCGATCCAGGTTATCTGAGAAGGAATTTGGCGGAATATTCTTTACGAGCCGACTGGAGCTTGAGCGACTATTTGACCTTTACGTCGCTGACGGGCTACCAGAGGTTCAAGCTGAGCTCGAAGCAGGATCTTGATAATGAGGTCCAGGAGATCGCAACATTCTATGACAATCAGAAGTCTGATACGGTCAGTCAGGAATTTCGCCTTGCCGGCCACAGCAACGTTCTAAAATGGAACGTGGGTGGAAACTATTTTTACGATAATCTTACCGTGAACGAGGACACCGATATATCGCACATCGTTCCGGTCCCCCTGCTATCTTCGAGTGCGGTTAAGACGACAAGCTGGGCCGTTTTCGGGCAAGGCTACCTTACTCCAGTCGATAATTTGACGATTACGGCCGGGCTCCGGTATTCTCACGATCATCGCGACTATCGTGAAACGCAGCAGTTCTTCCCAATCGGCCAGAATTACGACTCCGCCCTGGTCCCGAGCTGGAACACAACTCCTAGTTGGAGCAACGTCAGCTACACTGTCGGCGTCGATTATCACTTGCGCAAGGGGTTGATGGTCTATGTCAGTCATTCGCGCGGTTATCGCAGCGGCGGCATCCAGCAGAGAGCGCAGACGGTGGCGGAGGCGTCGCAGAACTATGGTCCGGAGGTTGCCCGGCAGTATGAGATCGGCCTCAAGTCAGAGTTCCTTGATCGAAAGCTCATCTTCAACGTCGCCGCTTATCGGATCGACTATAGCGACATTCAGATCAACCAGGTCTCCTTCAACGGCGCGTTCGCGGCAAGCGTGATCCAAAATGCCGCGAAAGCGCGTATGGAAGGGGTCGAGGTGGACGGAAAGGCTTACCTGTCGCGCGCGATCTCCGTCGACTTCGGCTATAGCTATAATAATTCGCGATTTTTGGACTACCGCTCTTCCACAAACATTCCACAATCGATCGCCAGCCTTGGCTATTGCCCGGCGTTGCCCACAGCATACGGCTGTTCCGCGAACGATTACATTTATGACGGCGTGCCATTCGAATTTGCTCCAAGGAACAGCTTCAACGTCGCCACAAACTTCGATCATGAGTTTGGTAACGGAAGCACTCTAAATTTGCGGATGGAGTATTCATGGAAGGGCAGCCATCTCCTCATTCCGACACCCCAGAGCGTGTATGATCTTTCGAGCAACATCCTTGACAGCCACTTCATCCGGCAGTCGGCCTACGGACTGTTGAACGGCCGTGTCACCTTTGGCTTGCCCGGACAGAAACTGTCGGTCTCCTTGTGGGGTAAGAACCTGACGGGCCAGCGCTACGCCGTGCTCGGCACCACCGATCCTTCGGTGGTGCGAACCCCAGGATTGGGCGACAATCTCACGCTGGGCGACCGCAGGACGTACGGGGCCAGCCTTACCTTCCATTATTAGGAGGTGTCGCGGAGGCAATGATGGACCGCCCCGGGCTGGTCGGGTAGAAGCGGTGGTGCGGGGGCGGTGTACGGGATCGGCACCGGACAGCGTCCAGGGAAGCCGGCGAGCGATGTTGAGATCGCTTGCTTCCTCAGGATGCGGAATGGCGTTGACGATCTGCAGACGGAAACAGGTGGCGTGATATGTCGCGGTTCGACCTGAACCTGTTGGCGTCGCTGGACGCACTGCTCCGCGAGAAGAACGTTACCGCCGCGGCCGATGAGATCGGAGTCAGCCAACCGGCGATGAGCGGGATGCTCAAACGCCTCCGCGAACATCTGCAGGACCCGATCATCGTCCGCGTCGGCACGCAATACGAACTTTCGTCGCGTGCCCAGGAACTGAGCGAGCCGGTCCGACAGGCGTTGTTGATGGTCGAAGACCTGACGCGCCCAAGCAGCGCGTTCGATCTGGCTGAGGCCAACAGACATATCCGGATCATGGCGTCCGAGTTCTCACAGATCCTGATTCTGCCCGAACTGTTCCACCGCGCGTTGTCCGAGGCGCCCAATCTGACGTTCGAGGTGCTTCCGATCGTCGATCCGATCGCGAAAGTGTATCTCGGTGATGTCGATCTGTGTCTCACCGCCGCGCCGCTGGCCGACGTGCCCAACCCAGCGGCAGGGCTGATCAGGGCGCAGAAGATTCTCGAGGAGGGGTTTGTCGCGCTGGTCGACAACGACCATCCGCTCAGGGAACGCGCCACCACGGCGGAGCTTACCTCCTATCCGCACGTGGAGACATATTTTCCCGGCCTGGCGATAACCGTCGAGGGATGCATAATCTCGGATCGGACCGCTCACCGGCAGCGGCCCGCGATCACCGTGCCGAGCTTTCTTGGCGTGCCGCCGATGCTGGTAAATACGCAGCGAATTGGCATCATCCCGAAGACGCTCGTCGATTTGGTAAGTACGTCGTGGGGATTGCGCGCGATCGCCCTTCCCGACAGTTACGGGTCGATCTCGCTGAGGACCTTATGGCACATGCGCCATGATATGGATCCTCTCCACCGGTGGATCCGGTCGGTCATTCAGGAAACCGCGTTTCGGCGCAATCCGTCCGGTTCCAGAGTGCCACATCCCGAGGACGAGCAGGCGGCGGATTACCGGTAGGGCATCATCCGAGCCGATCATCATATCGAGGATCGCAATTACCCCGCGTGGCGCCGCGCGCCTAGTCTCCTGCCCAAACTGCCGATTTTCTCGGTATCTGCATGAGGGAGGAGGCCATGATGCGGGAAATCTCCCTGCCACGAACGAGCGTGCGCAGCCTCATTCCGGAGCGGGTGCGCGCGGCGATCGGGTGCTGGGCAGCATCGGCGTCGCTATCGCCTGCCTCATCGAAAGCTCGGCTCGACCGCCTGATGACGCACCTGGGCGGACAGCGCGATGGACCGCCATGAGCGAGACCCGTTCGCTCATGGCGCCGCCGGGAGTAGACGCAGCGGAGCCGCTGGTGATTCTCCCGGGTCTGCTTTGTGATTCGCGCATGTTCCGTTCGCAACTTGCGGAGTTCGGCGGCTTCGCCATCGACGGATTTTACGGAGGTGCGGACCGGATCGGCGCGATGGTTGATTACACGCTTGCCCGGATGCCGGAACGTTGCGCGCTTTTCGGCCATTCGATGGGCGCGCGTGTCGCTATCGAGCTTTATCGGCGCGCTCCGGAACGCGTCGCGCGGCTCGCGTTGGCGGATACAGGCGTGCATCCAGTACGTCCCGGCGAGGCCGATAAACGTTATGCCCTCAGGAACCTCGGGCGCGAAAGGGGAGACGAAGCGCTCCTTACCGCCTGGCTGCCGCCAATGATCGGTCCTTCGCGTCGGGATGATCCTTCGCTCCTCGATATGTTGCGCCCCATGACGCAGGATGCGGGCCTTCGGACATTCGAGCGCCAGATCGAAGCATTGCTCAGTCGGCCGGACGCAACAGCGGTTCTGCCGCATATCGATTGTCCGACCTTCGTGATCGTCGGCCGCGACGATGACTGGTCTCCGGTCGACCAGCACGAGGAACTCGCGCGCATGATCCCGGGCGCGCAACTCAGAATAGTCGAAAATGCAGGCCACATGGCGCCCGCAGAAGCGCCCCAAGCCTTCAACAAAGCCCTGCAGGAGTGGCTCTTCTGGCCCGGCGCGACGGACGGAGAGGGATCGTGACGAAGCCAACTGACATCCACGCATGCCTTGCGGAATTGGAGGATATTCCGGGCACACGCATCTTCACCGCGAAGCGGGCGCGGCTGGGTTACCACATGAATCAGTTCGCAATGAGCCTGATGAAGGAGGAAAATCGGGAGCGGTTCAAGACGGACGAAAGGGCCTACCTGGATGAATGGCCCCTCACGCCTGAACAGAAGGACGCGCTGCTTGCGCGCGACTACAATCGCTGCCTGGACCTTGGGGGCAACGTCTTCTTCCTTGTAAAGCTGTTTTCTACGGATGGGCGCAGCGTCGCCGACGCCGTCTCCAGCATGACTGACATGAGCTTCGAGGCCTATGCCGAAATGATGATCGCCGGTGGGCGTTCGCCCGAAGGCAACCGCTCGAAACGGGAGGGATGTTGAGATGGCGCGGATTACCGCCGGCGTCGCCGCCAGCCATGTGCCGCTGCTCGGAATCGCATCGGACATCGGAAAGGACAGGGACGAATATTTCGCACCGATCTTTGCCGGGTTCGATTGGACGCGGGCGTGGGAGCAGACGGAAAAGCCGGATGTCGTCGTTCTGGTATACAACGATCACGCGTCCGCCTTCGACATGAAAGTCATTCCCACCTTCGCAATCGGCTGCAGCGAGCGATTCAAGCCTGCGGACGAGGGATGGGGCGCTCGCGGGGTACCCGATGTGATCGGACATCCGGATCTCGCCTGGCATATCGCGCAAAGCTGCATTCTCGACGAATTCGACATGACCATCATCAACGAGATGGATGTCGATCACGGGCTTACGGTGCCGTTGACGTTGATGTTCGGGCAGCCCGAGGCTTGGCCCGTAAGGGTCGTCCCCCTCGCAGTGAACGTCGTGACCTATCCACCGCCATCCGGGAACCGCTGCTGGGCGCTGGGCGAGGCGATCGCGCGTGCCATCGCGACCTATCCCGAGGATCTCAATGTTCAGATCTGGGGTACCGGCGGAATGAGCCACCAGTTGCAAGGAGCGCGAGCGGGCCTGATCAACCGCGAGTGGGACACCATGTTCCTTAACGGGATGGTCGGCGATAGCGATGCTCTGCGCCGAATTCCGCACATCGAATATCTACGCGAGTCCGGATCGGAGGGGATCGAGCTCGTGATGTGGCTCATCATGCGCGGCGCGCTCGGCAGGACGACGCGCGAACTTCACCGCCATTATCATGTGCCCTGTTCGAATACCGCGATCGGCCACATGGTTCTGCGTCCGCAGGACGGTGAGCCGCCGGCTGACGGCATCCAACATGGCGGCGAGCCTTTTTTGGACCAGGGCAGTCATATAAGAGCGGGAGGCGCTGAATGATTGAGACAACGCATGTGGGAAGTCTGCCGAGAGGCGACATCCTCACGCCGCTCCTGCTCGCCAGGGACAAGGGGGAGCCCTACGATGCGTTGGCTTTCGATGCGACAGTTCAAGAGGCGGTGGACGATGCGATAGCCAAGCAGGTCGCTGCCGGCGTGACCATCGTCAGCGACGGGGAGCTCGGCAAGGTCGGATATTCGACCTACATGATTGAACGTCTCGAGGGCTTCGGCGGGCATATCGACCGCAGGCAGGCGGCCGACCTCGCCGAGCATCCCGATCTGGCCAAGAAGCTCTCGGCGATCATGGGCAGCCAGGAGTTCACGCGGGCGTCCTGTATCGGCCCGGTCCGGCTCAAGACGCTTCAACCGTTGAACGACGATATCCGACGCTTCCGTTTTGCTCTCGAACGGCACGGACGCGGCGTGCGTGCCTTCATGAATGCGGCGTCTCCAGGGTTGATCACCGCGTTCCAGGTCAATCGCTATTACCCAACCCATGAAGCGTATCTGGCTGACATTGTCGATGCGATGCGGGCCGAATATCAGGCGATCGTGGCGGCCGGGTTCGAGCTCCAACTGGACTGTCCGGATCTGGCAATGTCCCGGCACACAGGCTACCAGGATCAGAGCGAGGATGAGTTCCTGCGCACGGCTGCTGCGAATGTTGAAGCGTTGAATGCGGCGACGTCGAACATTCCGCCCGATCGCATGCGTATGCACGTCTGCTGGGGCAATTACGAAGGTCCACACGACCATGACATCGCGCTCTCGAAGATCGTGGACACGATCATCGCCGCCCGGCCCGCGACCATCCTGTTCGAGGCCGCAAATCCGCGGCATGAGCATGAATGGACGGTGTGGCGTGATGCCGACCTTCCGGATGCCAAGATCCTCGCTCCGGGTCTGATCGACAGCTGCTCGAATTATGTCGAGCACCCTGAACTGATCGCTCAGCGAATCCAGCGGTTCGCAAGCTTCGTCGGCAAGGATCGCGTGGTGGCCAGCACGGACTGCGGTTTCGGCACCTTCGCCGGATATGGCAAGATCGATCCTGCTGTCACGTGGAAGAAGCTGCGATCCTTGCGGGACGGTGCCGAGTTGGCCGAGGCACGCCTATGACGCGCGAAGAGGAGCGGGCGATCGAACACGAGTGCGCACGGCTGGTGGCCCACTATGTCAATCTCAACGACGCGGGAGAGTGGGAAAGAGCTTCCGCGCTGTTCGCGGGCGACGGCCGACTCGCTCGGCCCACGGCCCCTGATGAATGGATCGAGGGGCGTGAAGCGATCCTCGAGGGGTTTCTTTCCCGTCCCGCGCGAACGACGCGTCACCTGTGCGCCAACGTCGTCATCACCGTAGTCAATGCCGACGAGGCGCGAGGAGAGTCCGCTATGGCGCTTTTCCTCGCGAACGACCTTGTAAAGGTAGGAGCTTACGAAGATCGCTTTGTTCGAACCCCTGACGGCTGGCGTTTCGCGGAACGGCGCGGTCGCCTCACCTTCTGAGTAATAAGTAGGGGTGAGCCGTCATCTGGGGTTCGTCAGCGGGGTTCGGCGGCGGGCGACTTCCGTAGAACGGCTGGACGCTGATCAACCTCCGCGCGGAGACGAGACGGCCCACGGCAACTACGGCCTCGAGCCGTACGGGTGCAACATAATGAACCAAGAGCGCCGCCCGCACGTGACGTTGAAGGTAGACCCGATTGTCACGTTCGCCGGGTTCCCATCTCCCGCGCTTGAGGGGAACATTGGCGGAACGTTGTGGAAAGGGCTTTTC
>CAXTOI010000077.1:0-10929 GCA_964245645.1 uncultured Novosphingobium sp.
ACGCGCTGCCGGTTGACCTTTCACCGTCCAAGGCGGTAACTTCGCTTTATGCTCGGAGGGTTCCGGGGACAGTATAATTATCTTCATCCGCCGTTTCGTTATCTAAAGGCGCTAAGTGGCCGAAACAGAGACATGCGCGAAGCCCTCCATAAGGGCAAGGTGTGGCGCGGATTGCAGGGGCGAGCAAGATCGCCGATGTGGTACGAGCTTGCCGCCTGGCGGCCTACATGCGTGGGGGCGAGGTCCTGAACAGCGCCTCCAGATCGCGCCCGGCGTGCAGCACGCGCGCGATTCCGATCGGCCGCATTACCGGATCATAGGCGATCAGATAAGACAACACCGGCCAGAACCGCAAATCCGCTTCGGTGAGGTCGTCGCGTCGGTGCCCGGCGCCGGGCGTTGCCGCCAGGAAGCGCAGTGCCGTGGTGATCTGGCCCAGCACATGGCGCGCCACGCCGGTGCCGGCCTCGTCGAGGATGTAGTCGCGGATTTGCTCGATATCCCTCTGCGCCTCGGGCGAGAGGATATAGCGACTGATCACTCGCGGCCTTGCGCCTCGGCCCCGCCAAGATCAGCATCAAGCCACGCCATGAAGGCTTCGCCGTCGCTGCCGCGCCCAGCGCGCAGCGAGGCCACCCCGACGGCAATCTTTTCGCGCATCGAGGCCTTGAGCAGTTCCTGCAACTGGTCGCGCTCGTCCATCAGCCGCAGCGCTTCGCGCACGACTTCGCTGGCAGACGTGTAGCGCCCGGCGCCGACCTTATTGTAGATCAGCGATTCCAGTTCCGGCGTCAGGCTGACATTCATGGCAAGCTCCTCGATCTGCGTCTATGATAGCCTGATATTGATAATTAGCGAAGTTCGTTATTGCCGGGTGCCATTATCTGAGAACAGTATACCCTCCATCGGCGGCAGCGATCCCAGCGAAATGGATGCTGAAACAAGTTCAGCATGACAAAGGAGTGGTAATCGGCTTTCCGACTTCGCGTATGCGTTGAATGGTGCGCATCGTCGACTGAATGGGGTCTGGGGCGATGGCCCCAGAATCCTCCTTGCCTTTCCATCCCTTGTTGCAGCGCAACAGCTTTTGCCGCAGACAAGGGCGCATGATCACCGCCGGCCTGCACCACCTCACCCGCTATCGCTACGACCGCCTGATCCGGCTCGGCCCGCAAGTCATCCGGCTGCGGCCGGCACCGCACAGCCGCACCGCGATCCCTAATTATTCGCTGAAGATCAGCCCGCCCAATCACTTCCTGAATTGGCAGCAGGACCCGCACGGCAATTGGCAGGCGCGCATCGTCTTTCCTGATCCGGTCGATCACTTCTCGTTCGAGGTCGATCTGCTGGCCGATCTGGCGGTGATCAATCCGTTCGATTTCTTCGTCGATCCTTATGCCGAAGAGGTGCCGTTCACTTACGAGGCCACGCTGCGCGAGGATTTATCGGCCTATTTCGAAACCGAGCCGCAGGGGCCGCGGTTTGCTGCGCTGGTCGAGGAATTCGCCGCATTTCGCGGGCGAACCAATGATTTTCTGGTGGCGATGAACCAGCGGCTGATGGGGCTGGTCGGCTATGTGATCCGCATGGAAGCGGGCGTGCAAAGCCCTGAGGATACGCTGGAGATTGGCACCGGCTCGTGCCGCGACAGCGCGTGGCTGCAAGTGCAATTGCTGCGCCATCTGGGCTACGCCGCGCGCTTCGTGTCGGGCTATCTGATCCAGATGAAGGCCGATATCGAGGCGGTGAGTGGCCCCAAAGGCCCCGAAGCCGATTTTACCGATCTGCACGCCTGGACCGAGGTTTATCTGCCCGGCGCCGGCTGGGTCGGGCTCGACGCCACGTCGGGGCTGTTCGCGGGCGAGGGCCATATCCCGCTGGCGGCGACGCCGCATTATCGCTCGGCCGCGCCGGTCAGCGGCAATGCCGAATATGCCGAGGTGGATTTCCACTTCGAGATGAGCGTCACCCGGCTGGCCGAGGCGGTGCGGATCACCAAGCCGTTCACCGATGCGCGCTGGGAGGCGCTGCTGGCGCTGGGCGACCGGGTCGATGCCGATCTGGCGGCGCATGACGTGCGGCTGACGATGGGCGGCGAGCCGACCTTCATCGCCGACGGCGATTACGATGCGCCCGAATGGAACGGCTCCGCCGTCGGCCCGACCAAGGCCGCTTATGCCGACAAGCTGATCCGGCTGTTGCGCGGACATTTTGCGCCCGGATCGCTGCTGCATCATGGCCAGGGTAAATGGTATCCCGGCGAAAGCCTGCCGCGCTGGGGCTATTCGATCTATTGGCGCAAGGATGGCGTGCCGATCTGGCGCGATGCCTCGTTGATCGCCGGGGAAAAGCTGCCGGCCGAGGAAGCGGCTGCGCCCGGCGTCGCGATCGATCCGGCGCTGGCTGAGCGGTTCCTCAGCGAGACGGCGCAAAGGCTAGGCGTGGAGCAGGCCTTCGTCCGACCGGTCTATGAAGACAGCATCGAGTGGATCATCAAGGAGGCGCAGCTTCCCGACAATACCAGCCCGATCGATCCCAAGTTGGAGGACCCCGAGGAACGCGCGCGCTACATGCGCACCTTTGAGCGCGGGCTGACCCATCCGGTGGGCTATGTGCTGCCGGTACAGCGCTGGCAGGCGACGGCGGCCAAGGCCAGCCGATGGCAGAGCGAATCGTGGTCGGTGCGGCGCGGGGTGCTGTGTGCGGTGCCCGGCGATTCCGCGCTGGGCTATCGCTTGCCGCTGGGCTCGCTGCCGTATGTCGCGCCGAGCGATTATCCGTTCATCCATGTGCGCGATACGGCCGAGGCGCGCGAGCCGCTGGGCGATTTCCGCCGGCAGGGGATCGAGCGCGGCAGCCAGGAGCGCGAGGCAATAGCTCCTGAGGAGCCGGCGCAGCGTTCCGAAACCGTTACCCCAGCCGCCAATCGTGCGCAGGAACGCGTCGAGCAAATCCGCATCGAAGGGGCGGTGCGCACCGCCATCACCGTCGAGCCGCATGGCGAATATCTCTCGGTGTTCATCCCCCCGGTCGAGGCGCTGGAGGATTACCTCGAACTGATCGCCGCGATCGAAAGCGTGGCCGAAGAAACCCGCACGCCGATCCGCATCGAAGGCTATCCGCCGCCGCCCGATCCCCGGTTGATGGTGCTGAAGATTACCCCCGATCCGGGCGTGATCGAGGTCAATATCCATCCCTCGGCCAGTTGGCGGGAGTCGGTCGATATCACCGAGACGCTGTACGATTGCGCGCGCCAGATCGGCTTGACCGCGGACAAGTTCATGGTCGATGGCCGGCCGATCGGCACCGGCGGCGGCAATCACATCGTGCTGGGCGGAGCGTCGCTGCTCGATTCACCGTTCATCCGGCGGCCCGACCTGCTCAAGAGCTTCGTCATCTACTGGCAGCGCCATCCGGCATTGTCCTATCTGTTTTCGGGCCTGTTCATCGGCCCGACCAGCCAGGCCCCGCGCATCGACGAGGCACGCCACGACAGCCTGTACGAGCTGGCAATCGCGTTGGCACAGGTGCCTGGCCCCGACGCGGAGCAACCGGCGCCGTGGGTGGTCGATCGCCTGTTCCGCAATTTGCTGGTCGATGTCACCGGCAATACCCATCGTACCGAAATCTGCATCGACAAGCTGTTCTCGCCCGATGGCCCGACCGGGCGATTGGGGCTGGTTGAATTCCGCGCCTTCGAGATGCCACCCGATGCGCGGATGAGCCTGGCGCAGCAATTGCTGCTGCGCGCGCTGGCGGCGATGTTCTGGCAGCAGCCGCTGGAAGGCGAACTGGTCCGCTGGGGCACCGCGCTGCATGACCGCTTCATGCTGCCGCACTTCGTCTGGGCCGATTTTCTCGATGTGCTCGATGATCTGGGGCGGTTCGGCTATCGCTTCGATCCCGAATGGTTCGAGGCGCAGCGCCAGTTCCGCTTTCCGGTGCATGGGACGGTCGAGGGCGGCGGCGTGTCGCTGGAGGTCAGCCATGCGCTCGAACCGTGGAACGTGCTGGGCGAGACCGGCGCGATTGGCGGCACGGTGCGCTATGTCGACAGCTCGACCGAGCGGCTGCAATTGCGCGCGACCGGGCTGGTGCCGGGGCGGCATATCATTTCGTGCAATGGCCGCCGCGTACCGATGAACCCTACCGGCGCGAATGCCGAAGGGGTGGGCGGCGTGCGCTACAAGGCGTGGTTCCCGGCTAATTGCCTGCATCCGCTGCTGCCGGCAAACCCGCCGCTGACCTTCGACATTCTCGACACCTGGAACGGGCGATCGCTGGGCGGCTGCGTCTATCATGTCGCGCATCCGGGGGGGCGGTCCTATGATGTGGTGCCGGTCAACAGCTATGAAGCCGAATCGCGGCGCAAGGCCCGGTTCCAGGATCACGGCCATTCGCCGGGTGCACAACCGATGCCTGCCGCCGAAGCCCCGGGAGAATTTCCGATGTCGCTCGATCTGCGCCGACCTGTCAGGGCCTGAACCCTGCCCCGTTCGGCGACTCTCGATATGTTTGGGGATCTGTTTGGCGACGTCCCTGCGGTGAACCGGATTGCGGCTTATGTCCGCGATTGCCCGAGCGCCGACTTGTGCCGCGACGCGCCGGCTGGAGTGGCGGCGAAATGGGCGGCGATGGCCGATGGGCTGGCGGCGCTGTCGCAGGATGGCGCGGTCTCGATGCGCGAGCAGGTCGCGCGGCAGATCCAGGATCAGGGGCTGACGTTCCGCGTCGTCGGCGATGCGGACGAGCGGCCATGGCCGTTGAGCCCGATGCCGCTGATCATCGGCGCCGGCGAATGGGCGCAGGTGGAAGCCGGACTCGTGCAACGCGCGACCTTGCTCGAAGCGCTGGCCGCCGATGTCTATGGCCCGCAGTCGCTGGTTCAGGATGGCCGGCTACCTGCGGCGGTGATCGCCGGCAGCCGCTATTTTGCGCGAGCGATGGTCGGGTTGAAGCCGCAGGGCGGCCATTACCTGAATGTCTGCGCCTTCGACCTGGCGCGCGGGCCGAACGGGCAATGGCGCATCCTGGCCGACCGGCTGCGGCTGGCGACAGGGATCGGCTATGCGCTGGAAAACCGGCTGGCGCTGTCGCGCAGCACCGGATCGCTGCTGACGGCGATCGATACGCGCCGTCTGGCCGGTTTCTTTGCCGCACTGCGCGCCGGCATCGCGCGCAATTGCCCGCGCGAACGCCCGCGCATCGCGTTGCTGACCCCGGGCCGCTTCAACCAGTCCTATCCCGAGCAGGCGCATCTGGCGCGTTATCTCGGGCTGCCGCTGGTCGAGGGCCGCGACCTGATCGTCACCGGCGAACGCCTGTATGTGCGCACCATCGCCGGGCCGCGCCGCATCGACGCGCTGTGGCGCTGGATCGATACCAATGCACTCGATCCCCTGAGCTTCGACGCGCGTTCGGCGATTGGCGTGCCCGATCTGTTCGAGGCCTGGGCGCATGGCGGGTTGGAGATGGCCAATTGGCCGGGTGTCGAGGTGCTGGAATCACGTGCCTTCGCCGCGTTCATGCCGCGCTTGTGCGAGACGTTGCTCGGCGAAAGCCTGCGGCTGCCTAACGTCGCGACATGGTGGTGCGGCCAGCCCGATGAAGCCGCGCAAGTGCTGGCGCGGCTTGACGAATTGCTCGTCGGGCCGGCGTTTGGCCAAGCGGTCGAGGTGCTGCCGGGCATCACGATGCGGCCGGGCGCCGAGCTATCCGCCACCCAGCGGATCGAACTGGCCGAGGCGATCGCGCGCCGGCCAATGGATTATTGCGGGCAGGAAATCGTCCAGCTGTCGACCTCGCCGGTGCTGATCGATGCCGAAAAAGGCGCCGAAACAGCTGATGGCCGCCTGGCGCCGCGGCCGTTCACCCTGCGCGCTTTCGTTGCCCGCGACGGCAACGGCCAATGGACGGTGATGCCCGGCGGGTTCGCGCGGCTGTCGTCCTCGGGGCAATTGCTGACCTCGCTGATGGGCGAAGGCGACCTGTCTGCCGATGTCTGCATCGTCGACGATATGGCGGAAGCCCATCCGCAAGCGTCCACCACGCTCGATGTGGCCCCCGCCGTGCGCCGTGGCGGCGGCATTCTGGCAAGCCAGGCGGCGGACAACCTCTATTGGTTCGGGCGCTATTGCGAGCGCGCCGAGGCGACCTTGCGTATCCTGCGCAGCATCCTGGGCAGCTCGATCGAGGCTGATGCCGGCGCCGCACGCGATGCGCAATTGCGCCGGTATCTGGCCCAGTTGCTCGAGACCTGGGGCGCGATCGATGAAGAGGATATCGACGGTTCGCTGGTCGAGATCTGCAGCGCGGCGCTGGCCGAGCATGATCTGCCCGGCGGCGTCGCCACGCTGATCCGTCACAGCCAGCGCGTCGGGCTGAACCTGCGCGACCGGCTGGCGCGCGATTTCTGGCAAATCGCCCGCCGTGCGCCTGCGCATGCCGATACTGCCGAATCCGACCATAATGCGCCCGAGACCATGCGCGAAGCGATCCAGGAACTGTTGGAGCGGTTCGGCACTCTGGCCGGCCTGATTGCGGAAAACATGGTGCGCGATCCGGCGTTTCGCTTCCTGGAAATGGGGCGCAGGATCGAACGCGCCATGCTGACTTGCCGCATCGTCGAGCATCTGCAGCAGTCGCCTGACGAGGCCGATGCGCTGAGCCTGCTGCTCGACTTGTGCGATAGCCAGATCATCTATCGTGCGCGTTATCTGAGCGGCACGGTGCGCGATCCGGTCTATGACCTGGTGCTGCTCGATCCCGACAATCCACGTTCGCTGATGTTTCAGTTGCAGGCGCTGCATCGCCATCTTGCCGCGCTGCCGACGCTGGTTGACGACGGCATGCCGGAGGCGCCGCTGCGCGCAATCCGCCAGGTCCTGGCCCCGCTCGAAGGGTTGACCGTGGATCTGCTCGACAACGACACGCTGGCAGCGGTGGACGAGCAATTGCTGGCCTTGTCGGATACTATTTCCTCACGCTATTTCCTGCCGATCGAACGCATCGACAACCCCATGACCGCCAGTCTTCTTGGATGATAGGCCTGCTTGGATGATTTACCAGATCCGCAATCTGACCAGGATCGTCTATACCCCGCCGGTCACGCTGGCGCGGTTCAACGTCCGGCTGCGCCCGGCCGATTGGCCGAACCAGCGCCTGCTGGACTATGCGCTTGAAATCGAGCCGGCAGCAGCGACGATCCGCGAGGAACACGGACCGTATCACGTCAATATCAGCCGGCTGGTGCTCGACGGCACCATCCCCGAGTTACGGATCGAGAGCAATCTGCGGATCGAGGTGCTGCCACCCGCCGTCGATCCCGAGAGCAGGCCCTCGCCCGCGATTGCCGAGGTTCGCGCGGCGGCGCTGTCGCGCTGCGATCTGCACGCGACCAGCCCGTGCTCCTATCTGTTCGCTTCGCCGATCGCGGTGCCGGCCGACGAGATTTCCGACTGGGCTCGGCCGTATCTTGCCGATGGCCAGTCGGTGGTGGCGGGGGGCAAGGCGCTGATGGCGGCGATTTATGCCGGGTTCAAATATGAATCCGGCGCGACTGACAGCTACACCCCGCCGCTCGAAGCGTTTCGTGCGCGGCATGGCGTGTGCCAGGACTTCGCGCATGTCATGATCATCGCCGCGCGCGCGCACGGCATTCCGGCGGCTTACGTCAGCGGCTATCTGCGCACGATCCCGCCGAAGGGCAAGCCACGGCTGGTCGGCGCCGATGCCACCCATGCCTGGGTGAACCTGTGGTGCGGCACCGAGCTTGGCTGGATCGGGTTCGATCCGACCAACAATGCCATCGCGCGCAGCGATCACATCTTCACCGCCATGGGCCGCGACTACACCGACGTTGCGCCGCTCGACGGGGTGTTCCGTGGCGGGGGCAAGCAGAAGATGAAAGTGTCGGTGGACGTGGCGCCGGTGGATGAACTGGAATTGCAACCGACGTAATTCAGAATCCTCCGCTCTGGGGAGGTGGCTCGCGTAGCGAGACGAAAGGGGTGTTCCGCTGGGGCTGCCCCCCAAGAGGGAAAGATTTGAGCGAGCCGCGGTCAGGGCGTTTGCGTCTCCAGCGCTTCACTGGCCTCGAGCCAATGCGCCTCGGCACGGCTGACTTGCCCCGCTACCTCGCCGCGCTGCTGGCCCAGGGCACCCATCGTCAGCTTCGCATATTCCGGCAAGGCGCTGCCCGGATCGAACATCGCCCGGTCGAGATCGGATAATTGCGCCTGCAGGCGAGCCAGCGCAGCCTCGGCATCGCTGACCTTTTTCTTCAACAGCCGCGTTGCCTCGCGCGCGGCTGCAGCCGCCTTCTTGTCCAGCTTGGGGGCTTTGTTGCCACCCTTGCCGTCAGCCTTCGGCTGGTTCCGACCGAGCACGAAGTCGATGTAATCCTCCATGCTGCCGGCATATTCCTGCGCCGTGCCGTTATCGACCAGCACCAGGCGGTCCGCCGTCAATTCGACCATGTGGCGATCGTGGCTGATCAGGATCACCGCGCCGTCATAGGCATTGAGCGCCTGCACCAGCGCCTCGCGCGCATCGACATCGAGGTGGTTGGTCGGCTCGTCCAGGATCAGCAGATGCGGAGCGTCGCGGGTGACCAGCGCCAGCGCCAGCCGTGCCCGCTCGCCGCCCGACAGCGTGCCGAGCAATGCCGTGGCACGATTGCCCGAAAAGCCGAACCGCCCCAGCTGGCCGCGAATGGCGGCGGGCGGCTTGCCCGGCATGGCGCGGGTCATATGCTCCAGCGGGGTGGCATCGCCGGCCAGTTCTTCCACCTGATACTGAGTAAAATAGCCGATGTTCAGCTTGCCGGCGGCGTGGATCTGCCCTTCCATCGCCGGCAATTGCGCCGCGAGCAACCGCGCCAGCGTGGTCTTGCCATTGCCGTTGCGGCCGAGCAGCGCCATGCGATCATCGGGATCGATACGCAGGTTCAGCCGCTGCAGGACGGGCTCGTCGCCATAGCCGACCGCGGCCAGATCGAGCGTGATCAGCGGCGGGCGCAATTCGCTGGGGCTGGGGAAATCGAAGCTGAGCGTGGGATCGTCGACCAGCGCCGCGATCGGCTGCATCTTGGCCAGCATCTTGGCGCGCGATTGCGCCTGCTTGGCGGCCGAGGCGCGGGCGCTGTTGCGCGCGACGTAATCCTGCAGCCGGGCGCGCTGGGCGTCCTGCGATGCCCTGGCGGCGGCGAGTTGCGCGGCGCGTTCGGCGCGCTGGCGCTCGAAACTGTCGTAGCCGCCGGGGTACAGCGTCAGCTTGCCGCCTTGCAGATGCAGGATATTGTCGACGACGTTGTTGAGCAGGTCGCGCTCATGGCTGATCACGATCAGCGTGCCGGGATAACTCTTGAGAAAATTCTCCAGCCACAGCGTCGCTTCGAGGTCGAGGTGGTTCGACGGCTCATCGAGCAGTAGCACGTCGGGCTGCGAGAACAGCAGCGCGGCCAGCGCGACGCGCATCTTCCAGCCGCCCGAAAAACTGTCGAGCGGCTGCGCTTGCATGTCTTCGTCGAAGCCCAGCCCGATCAGGATGCGTGCCGCGCGGCTGGGCGCGCTGTAAGCATCGATCGCCAGCAGCCGGTCATGCAGGTCGCCTAGCCGGTGCGGATCGACGCAATGCTCGGATTCGGCCATCAGTTCGGCGCGCTCGACATCGGCGGCCAGCACGGTATCGAACGGCGTCGCGGTGCCATGCGGCGCTTCCTGCGCGATATAGCCCAGCCGTGTGCGGCGCGGCATTTCGATCTCGCCGCCGTCGGGGTCGATCTGGCCGATCATCACCTTCATCAGCGTCGATTTGCCCGCGCCATTGCGGCCGATCAGCCCGACCCGGCCGCCCGGTGGAACGGTAGCCTGGGCGCGATCGAGAATGGTGCGGCCGCCAAGGCGCACGGTGATGGCATTGATCGTCAGCATGCTGGCGCGCCTAGCAGCAGTTGCACAAAATGGCACCGGCTAATGTGCGCGACCATCGCCTAGAGTATTTGTGAGTAAGACGTAGTCGGAAAGTCTCAAGCTCCACCTACCTTGCTGCATCGCGTTAAAACATTCTTCGGCTTTACCGGTTAAACTGCGACGGTGCAGGATACCAACCACCCAGGGCCGGACATGCGTTTGTTTCGCCAGAGAGTCATTGCTGCGGCACGCGGGTTCATTGCTGACGAGCGGGGCGCAACGGCGATCGAATATGGCCTGATTGCAGCGCTGATCGCCGTCGCCGCGATTACCGCCATGAACGGGCTGGGCACTCAGCTGAAGAAGACCTTCAACACGACTTCCAGCGCGATGAGCGTGGCCAACGCCGCGGCTTCCTGATCTTCCGAAGCAAGAAGGACAGCCCTTCGCCGAACTCAAGGCAGGCGATGAGGGGCTGTTCGGCTTTCATCTCCTGGTCAGTACATAATTCCGCTCAGCCCGGCACCGCAAGACTGACCCGTCCGCCGGAGTGGCGCAACAGGCGACCGGCCAGTTCCAGTTCGATCAGCGTCAGTTGGACGCAGGACGCCGGGATGCCGGTCTGGCGGATCAGTTCGTCCACCGGCACTGGCGCGGTGGTCAGCAGCGCCCCGATCTCGCCCAGCGCTGCAGCTGCCTCGGCTTCATGGTCCACCGTCGTCAGCCAGCCCGACTCCTCGACCTCAGCGACGTAGGGATCGCTGCCGTCTTCGCGGACATGCGAGCGCGGCAGCCCGCGAAAACTGGTCAGTAGCTCGATGACATCTTCGGCACGCTGCACCAGGATGGCGCCGTCGCGGATCAGCTGGTTACAGCCATGGCTCCGCGGATCGAGCGGCGAGCCCGGCACCGCCATCACTTCACGCCCCAGTTCGCCCGCAATCCGCGCAGTGATCAGCGATCCCGACCGGGGCGCGGCTTCCAGCACCAGCGTGCCCTCGGCCAGCCCGGCGATGAT
>CAXTOI010000078.1:0-10909 GCA_964245645.1 uncultured Novosphingobium sp.
CAGCTACATCGGCAGCGACGTGTGGATCAAAGCCGCCCAGCTCAATTTTCACTTTGACAAGTTCGCGTGGTTTACGGGCTTGCCAGTCTTGGTCCAAGCCTTCCTGATCGCCTTCATCTTCGATTTCGGGCAATATTGGATGCATCGCGGGATGCATAACTGGTACCCGCTGTGGCTGCCGCACTCGGTGCATCACTACATCACCCAATTGAACATCAACAAGGGTGCGGTGGGCAACCCGGTCGAGCTCTTCCTGATCGGGCTGGGCGTCGGCGGCTTCTTCGATTTCGTGCCGCGCGCCGCCCTGCTCGCGGGGGCGTTCGGCTTGGGGATCGGGATTTATCAGCATATCAACGTCCGCTTCAATTCGCCGCGATGGTGGCGTTTCCTGTTCTACACCACCGAACATCACAGCTTGCATCACTCGCAGGATTACGAAGCGACCCGCAGCAACTATTCCAATTCCTTTATCTTTATCGACCGCATGTTCGGCACCTGCATCGATGGCGAGGCCGAACTGCTGGGCATGGAGGGCGGTCGCCGCATGTCGATCCGCGAGCAGATGACCTACCCCTTCACCGAAGGCTGGAAGACGATCAAGGAACGATACGGCCGCCCGCTGGATCGCGGTGATGGCATGCCGGCCGGGTGATGGAACCCGCTCTGCGCCGGTAATCGCGCTCTACCGAATTCGTCATGCGCTGGCCGTAGCCGCGGTCGGCGACCGCTCGGGCCTTGCCCGAACCGCCATCGCAGACCCCCCCAAGGGAATTGAATGAACCTGCGTTTCATCGACTGGATCTGGCATGTCAGGGGCCGTCTGGCGCTCGCTCCCGGGCAATCGAGCGATGATGCCTTCGACCGGCTTGCCCCTCTTTTCCACCAGCCCGGCACCAGCCACGAACGAACCGACGACACGCTGGTGTTTTCCAAGAAGGATCAGGCGGCCCAGGACAAGATGTCTGTATTTGATAGTGGCGTCCTGCAAATCGAACGCGGCGCAGCCGGGTCCATCCTGCGCTATCATCTGACCAGCCGAGCATTGCTGTTCTGTTTTCTGGCGCCGCTGCTGTTTCTGGGCATCGCCCAATTGACTATATTCATCGGAAAAACCCAAAAGCCGGCGGCCGAGGCTGCGGGACCGCCTGGAAAAGCGCCGCACGCGCGAAAGAAGCCAGCTCCTAAACCGGCGCTCAAACATGCCGAGCTGCCGATGAGCCCCATCGACAAGTTTCTTGGTGCACCCGCACCCGAAAAGCCTGGAAAAGCCGGCGCGGAGGAAAAGCGAAACAAGAAATCTTCGCCGACTCCAGCTTATGTCTTTGCAGCAATTTTCGCCACTCTCTATGTGGTTGGGCGAGTTCTTGAAGATAAGCTAGTCAAGACGCTGTTCAGAAGAAGTTTTGTTAATCCATAGGCGCATTTGCGAGATATTCGCGTTCGGTGTACTGCTTCTGGAACGATGAGACACCATTGGAGGTCGTATTGCACGCTAATGCAGGTCTCGATCGGAAGCAAGCGCACCAGCGACATGCGCCGGGACGCGGCAACACTTGGCGCCCGCCGCGCCGCTAGCCCAAGCCCCGAAGCATCCAAATCATACCGCGTAATCTTGGTCGGTACCGCCATCGCTGCCCCTCGCTCGAAAACGTGAGCACAGGATCACAGCGGAAAAACATCGCGTAAACGGTTGCGAGTCTGCCAACCTGGCTGGGCGTATGAAGCATCCATTCCGCGCTACGCCTATGGCAAAGCCATTCGCCATCGGCCGCACGATCAGATGGCAGGAAGACATGCCACTGCCTGGGTAACGGGCCAGCTTGCGCCGGAACATCGGCGTAGCGCGAATGGATCCGGATTTTTCATCAGCATACGCGGCGCACGGATTGTTGCTTGCTCAATTGGGCGAGGTGGTCAGACCGTTTAACAGCACATCCACAACCATGTCCGCCTGCAGTTCCACGAGTTCCGGGTTGAACGGATCCGATCCCACCAACAATTGGGCAATCATCGACAGATTGAACATGCAGGCGGCAGCGCCATGCGCGATCAGCGTCAACATTCCGGCGGGGTAACTTTTCAGCGCGCCCGACGCCGCGCCTTCGATAAACAAGGTTTCAAACGCGGCGTAGTTCGGCTTGGCAAGTTCTTCGAACAACCAAGTCATTCGCTCGCTGCTGCTGGCACCTTCGCGATTGATGACGCGGCCCAGCTCCGGGTGGCGCGCCGACGCAAGCACGAAGCCGCGCAGCAGCACGCGCAGGCGTGATACGACATCGAGATCCTTGTACATCGCGCCATCGAAACCGGGTTTGATCGATACCGAGGCAAACAGGTCTCGCATCGCCGCGCGCCATAATTCGTCTTTTGTCTTGAAGTGATACAGCACCACCGACTGCGAACTTCCTGCTTGCAGCGCGATGTCCGTCGTCGACACGGCATGAAATCCGCGGTTGGCGAACAGGTCCAGGGCCGCGGCCAGTATGCGTTCCTTGCCTTCGCCCCGGCGCTGCTTCACGCCTGCCGTTGTATTACCGGAATCCAATGACATCGGCAATTTAGACTTTGCGCGAGTACCGTTTTTACCCACTGTAATAGGTTTCGCCGCTTTCAAATCAATTCCGCCTTCATTGGATCGATTAGACCTATGCGCAAACGCTGATCGATGCAACGGTCCCGCCAATTTGCGCCCAGCCCGGGCCGATGCCGGTATTCATTGGGCTGCAGGGACGAAGGGCGGTGAATCGTCAGCGTTCGTGGTGTAAGAACCAAAATTACAGATAGGTTGATAGGTTGGCTCTTAGCGAGTACCCTTCATTTCGCGTTACGCGTAGGTAATCTCAAGGATCGGCCGGATGTTGCGACTCTATTTCACCCCGACACCCAATGCGCGCAAGATATCGATCATGATTGAGGAACTGGGCCTTGGCTTTGAGCCGGTCAGCATCGACATCATGGCGGGTGATCAGTTTGCCCCGGCCTATCTGGCCATTTGCCCCAACAACAAGATCCCCGCGCTGGTCGATACCGACGGGCCCGATGGACAACCCATAGCCATCTGGGAAACCGGCGCTATCCTGATCTATCTTGCCGAAAAATACGGGCAGTTGATCCCCCGGGACCCGCGCGCGCGCGTCGAATGCCTGAAATGGCTGTTTTTCCAGGTTGCCGGAGTCGGGCCGATCGGAGGCCAGCATGCTTTTTTCAGCGCTTATGCGCGCGAGAAAGTGCCCTTTGCCATCACCCGTTACCGATCGGAGCTCAACCGCCAGATGCGGGTCATGAACCAGCGACTGGAGGCGGTGCCATTCTTCGCAGGTGCCGAATACAGTATTGCCGACATCGCCATCTATCCTTGGTGGGTGCCGATCAGCCGCTATGCCGACAGCACTTTCCCCGCCTTGGAGCGTTGGGCAGCGACGCTGTCGGCGCGGGGCGGCGTCGGGCGCGGCATGACGCTGCTTGATGAGGCACTCCGGCCCGAAGCGATCCAGGCGGGTATGACGGTTCGGATGAGCGATGAAGTCTATAGCAACCTGTACGGCAGCGATCAATATATACGCGGCGATACCGCTGGGAGCCTGGTCGCACCTACCGACTGACGGCGATGGCCGTTCGACGCCGCGCCAGGCGCTGGCGAGGCAACGGTCAAGGGGTTGCTGGGCGCTGGCCGTACGTGTTAGCCGGCGCAAGGCGGGCCGGTTGGATGGCAACCGCTGCCAATGCCGGCGCGCACTTGCCGGCGCTGAAGTCACTCGGGCGCACCGATGCGCAGGCCGACAGCGGGCTTCCAAATCGGCGAAATGAGCCAGTAGACGCGTCGTGACGAGGGCGGTGATCCGATCGTGCAGATAGAGTGATCAGCAATCCGGCATCTAAATTACCGTCGACAGGAACGGCGACCCTGTTTGACCGCCGTGCAGATGATGTAATGCTGCCGCCATGACATCGATCATCCCTGCCGAGGTAAAGCAAATCAGCGGCTTTTTGGATTGCGCGTATTGACAGGTCTGTTGAACGGTGCGACTTATCGAGAGACGCCTGGGCAGACTTGCTTGGCGTACTAAAATTCCGCGGATCGGGACTCAGCTCGGTCGCCATAAACAGGAGGGGTTGATGCGCCGCCATTCGTACCACACACTACTTGTATCCAATGTTGCGCTGGTCATGGCCTTGGCTCAGCCTGCTTTGGCGCAGGAAGTGCGTGGACCTGAAAGCCCGCAGCCCACGTCAAACGCGCCATCGCCAGCCGGCACCGCGACGGTAACCCCCCCGGGCACCCCGGGCGCTGCGCAGAGCACTGAAGGGCTGACCGATATCGTGGTGACCGCCCGCAAGGTGGCGGAAAATCTGCAAAGCGTTCCGGTGTCGATAACAGCTTTGTCAGGCGACGCGCTGCAGCAGCAAGGCGCGCGTCAGGTGTCCGACGTCGCGTTGTTGACGCCCGGCCTCGTCGTGCTGCAATCGCCTTCCGCCGGCAGTTCGGCAACGTTCACCCTGCGCGGACAAGTTCAAGCCGACAACTCGGCCACGGTGGACCCGTCGGTCGGCGTGTACGTCGATGGCCTGTACATAGCCCGCGCTTATGGCATCAATGCCAACCTTCTGGACGTGCAGTCGGTGCAGACGTTGCGCGGCCCGCAAGGGACGCTGTTCGGCCGCAATACGACGGGCGGCGCCATCCTGATCGATACGAACAACCCGTCATTCGCTCATGGCTATTCAGTGCTGGGATCGGCGTCCTACGGACGGTTCAATTATGATTCCGAGACCGCGATCGTCAATGCGCCGCTGATCGATGACGTCCTGGCGGTCCGCGTCGCCTATCAGCGCGATCATCGCGATGGCTATGTCAACGAACCAAATACCGGCGCAAAGCTGGGCAATGTCAACGACTATACCTTTCGCGCCAAAGTGCTGTTCAAGCCGGTCGACAATCTCAGCATTTTGCTTTCCGGCGAACAGTTCCGCACATCGTTTCTGAACGATACGTTCAGGGGTCAGTATTTTTCCCAATCTTCCCCAGCTAACATCGAGGCCGGTGTGGAATCCACCGGCGGCGCTTGTTTCGCGGGCGGGCTGGCTGCGTGTTTCGGCGCCGGCATCGGGGCGCTGGCCACCGCGGTTAAAAATGCCAATAGCGGCGACACCGACCGGCTGAACGAGCAGCCTGCCGTCTATGCCAAGACGAATACCTATTCGGGAACGGTCACGCTCGACACCTTCTTCGGCGCGATCAAGGCAATCGGTGGCTATCGCCGGGTCAGAGCCAGCGAGCAATATGACCTGGATGGCACGCCCTACAACATTCTGGCGTCGGCAGGTCGCGAGGACCTCAAGCAATTGTCAGGCGAACTCCAGGTTACCGGCAAAGCGCTACAGAATAAGATCGATTTTGCCGGCGGCCTGTTCGTCTTCAGCGAAAAGGGGGTTGACGCTTCATACGCCGCGGCTTTGCCGGCTCTCGTGCCCAGCATCCAATCGTTCTACGGCTATATCAAGAACAACAGCCAGGGTATCTATGGTCAAGCCAGCTGGCATGTCACCGATGCGCTGGCGCTGACGGGCGGCCTGCGCTATTCGATCGATGATAAGCGCCTCATCCCGTCGAATGGCGGCTACACGGCGGGTAATTTCGTAGGTCCCGCACCCGGCGCGATGTTTATCTGTGGGCAGGTTACTTGCCCTGAATATCGTTCGGCAAGCTTCGGGGGTGTGTCGTATACCGCTGGCGTAGATTACAAATTATCGCGCGATGTGCTTGCATATGCCAAAACAGCGCGCGGATTTCGCTCCGGAGGCCAGAACAATCGCGGGTCTGATCTTGTCCCCGGCGGCGCTGACGCGTTTGGGCCGGAACAGGCAACATCCTATGAAGGAGGGCTGAAGTCAGAGCTATTCGATCGGCACCTTCGCTTGAACATCGGCGGCTACTACACGATCGACAAGAACATTCAGCGCACCGCAACGCTCTCCGGACCGACCGGAGCAACATCGACGCTGACGGTGAACGCCGGCAGGGCTGACTTCTATGGTGGCGAGGTTGAAGCGCAGGCGGTATTGCCCGGCGGCTTTGGCTTGGCCGGTACGGCTGGATATACGCACCCGAAGTATATCGATTTCACCGATAAGGGTACGGGCATCGATCGTCGTAGCGAACGCTTTTTCGGCGTGGCCCGGTGGTCGGCATCGGTTTCGCCCTCTTGGAAAGTCGATATGGGGTTTGGCAGCCTGCAGCTGCGCAGTGATGTCAGCTATCAATCGTCCCTGCCCCTGGCCAACAACAGCTTCGCCGTCAGCACCGGCGCGCTACGGGACGTGACATCCGGCGCGCCTGTCTCGGCAACCGATGCCGCCAATTATCTGAAATACAGCACCGATCAGGCGCATGTGCTGGTCGATGGACGTGCAACGCTTTCACTGATGCAGGACAAGCTGGAGGTTGCGGTCTGGGGCCGGAACCTGACCAACAAGCGTGACTTGACCGCGGCTCTCCTGCTCCCGGCGTTGGGTTATGTCTCCGCAATCAGGCGAGAGCCGCGGATGTTTGGCGTCACTGCTACCATAAAGCTGAACAGCATCAGGTAACGCGCGTGCGGCTGGTCCCGGGTCGCTTGTCAAGCGCGGGATCAGCCAGTTTGGGGCCTATGCTGGCGCAGCGCGGCATAAATCCTGATTTGCATCAGCATGATCAGTGAAAAACCGTTTGCCCGACCGGCGCCCGTCACGCCCCGGCGTAATCGGCGGCCATGCGATCGACCAGCTGCGCCACTGGCGTCAGTGCGTCGATCAGGCCGACACCATGGCCGCCACTCCACACATCCCGCCAGGCTTTGATGCCGTCGGGCAGATCGGGCTGCAGAAAGCCCCTGGTTGGCGGCAGGTCGTCGGGATTGAGCCCGGCGCGAAGCAGCGAGCCGCGCAGAAACGTCGCCTTCATGCCGGTAATGCGATCGGTGATCACGACATCGGCCATGCCCTGGGAAACCAGCAGCGCGTGATAGGCCGACGACGCCAGCGACTCCGGGGTCGCGGCAAAACGCGTGCCCATATAAGCAAAGTCCGCGCCCAGTACGATGGCAGCGCGAACCGACCGGCCATCCGAAATTGCCCCGGCCAGCGCGATCGCTCCATCCCAGAACCGCCGCACCTGTGGCACGAAGGCAAAGGGGTTGGCGCCCCCGGTATGGCCCCCCGCACCCGCAGTCAGCAGGATCAGGCCATCCACGCCCTGCTCAATCGCCTTTTCGGCGTGCCGGATGGTAGCGACATCATGAAAGACCAGTCCGCCGTAATCGTGAATCCGTTGCACGACATCGCGGGGCTGGCCCACGCTGGTAATGACCACGGGCGGTCGATATTTCTCGATCAGCGCAAGATCGTCCGCAAAGCGCGGCGCGATCCCCTGGTGCACGATCAGGTTGACTGCATAAGGCGCCGCTCCGTCGTGTTCGGCAAGCGCGGCGCCGATCTGCTGGAGCCAGGACTCGAACTCGGCGGCACTGCGTGCATTGATCGTCGGAAACGATCCGACGATGCCCGCCCGGCACCCGGCGATGACCAGTTCGACCCCGGACACCAGGAACATCGGCGCCATGATGATCGGCAGGCGCAATTGGCGGCGCAGTTCGTCTATGGTCACATTCCGCCCTCTTTTGCGCTGCCACTGTTGCCGGTTCGCGCCTCCGTGGCCGTCAGCCGCCCTTGAAGCTTATTGTCTTGATCGTGGTGAATTCGTTCAACCCGTCGATGCCATATTCACGGCCGTAGCCGGACCGCTTGATCCCGCCGAACGGCGCGTCGCTGGACATCGCGCCGCTGCCGCCGTTGATCACGACGCCGCCGGTGCGCATCTGTAGAGCCATCTCATAGGCGCGGCCGACATCGGCGGAGTAGATCGCCCCGGACAAGCCGAAATCGCTGTCGTTGGTGATGGCTACGGCTTCCTCGTCGGTGTCATAGCCGATGACGACGCCGATCGGCCCGAAAACCTCTTCCTGCGCAATCCGGTGGCTGTTGTGAACATCATCGAACAAGGTCGGCTCGAAAAAGAAGCCCTTGTCGAGCCCTGCCGGGCGCTTGCCGCCGGTGACCAGCGTCGCACCCTGGCCAAGCGCAATATCGACGTAGTTTTCGGTGCGTTGCCGAGCTGCCGAGCGGATCAGCGGGCCCATGCCCACGCTCGCATCGGCCGGATCGCCGATCTTGATCCCCGCCGTCATCTGCTTGAGCATGGTGACATAGGCAGGGCGAACCGAATTGTGCACGACATGGCGCGTCAGCAACGCGCAACCCTGGCCCGCATGGATCGTAAAGCCCATCAACCCGGCAACCGCAGCCTCCTTGAGGTCTGCGTCCGGCCGAACGATCATCGCCGATTTGCCGCCAAGTTCCAGCAGCAGCCGCTTGAGCGTCGGCGCCGATTGTGCCTGGATCGCCGAGCCGACCTTATCCGACCCGGTGAAGGTGACCAGATCGATCCCCTTGTGCGTGGTCAACGCCTCGCCGACCGCCATGCCGCCGGTGACAATGTTGAGGATGCCCTTGGGCAGTCCCGCTTCATCGGCGATCTCACCCAGCAGCAGCGCTTCGAACGGAGTGTATGGCGACGGCTTCAGCACCACCGTGCAACCCACCGCCAGTGCCGGGATGATCTTGCTGATATTCAGGAAAAAAGGGAAATTATACGGCGTGATGGCCGCAACCACACCCACAGGTTCCCGCACCAGCACGCCGGCACCAAGGGTCGTGGTACCTTGCGCATTGGGCGTGATCTCAATCGGCAACGGCGTGGCGGCTGGCCGCGACGCAAGCTGGATCATGTGGCGGGCATGCTGCATCGGGATGCCATATTGCAGAAACTGCGCCAGAGTTTGTGTCGAGCCGGCCTCGGCGACGATCAATTCGATGATCTCCCCCACCCGGCGCTCGATCGCATCGAGGAAGCTGCTGAGCCTGGCTTGGCGTTCCGCTATTGGCAGACGTGGCCATGGGCCTTTGTCGAAGGCTTCGCGCGCGGCGGCGATCGCCGCTTCGACATGCCCGATATCCCCAATCGGTGCATTGCCCAACGGCGCTTCAGTAGCCGGATTGATGATCTCCTCATGCTGAGCAGTCGCGATCCACTCCCCATCGATATATAGTCCGCGAGCATGTGCTAGCTTGATCACTTGTTATCCTCTCCAAGCGCGAACGCCAATCGACCAAACGACCGAAATTTAGCTTCAGCTACCTATTGCACTACGTATACCTTGTTGGCAACGCGGATCGCGGCTATCGCGTTTTGCGCAGGACAGAATGCCGTCGCATGAATACAATGCGCATCTGTGATGCCCACTTAGGAGATAATCCGATGCCTGATGCTTTGATAATCGATGCCTTGCGCACCCCTCGGGGCATCGGCAAGGTGGGCAAGGGCAAGCTGGCCCACATGCATCCCCAGCATCTGGGCGCCACGGTGCTTAAAGCGATCGCCGATCGCAACGACCTCGATACGGGCGACGTCGACGATATCATCTGGTCGACCTCGGTGCAGAAGGGCAAGCAAGGCGGCGATCTGGCGCGCATGGCCGCGCTGGACGCAGGCTATGATCTGAAGGCGAGCGGCACCACGCTGGATCGATTCTGCGGCGGCGGCATCACTGCGGTGGCATTGGCGGCGGCGCAGGTGATGTCGGGCATGGAAGATCTGGTCATCGCCGGCGGCACCGAAATGATGTCCTATACCAACGCTTCGGGCCAGGAAGAGGCGGCAGCCGGCCTGCCGGTGTTCGGCATCGGCGCCGGCAACGATCGCCTGCAAGCCACCCAACCTCAATCGCATCAGGGCGTCTGCGGCGATGCCATTGCGGCGCTGGAAGGAATTACGCGCGAAGAACTCGATGCATTCGGCCTGGAAAGCCAGCGCCGCGCCGCGGTGGCCATCGCCGAAGGGCACTTCGCCAAAAGTCTCGTACCGGTCGTCGATGCAGACGGCAGCATGGTGCTCGATCATGACGAATATCCGCGCCCGGAAACGACTGCCGAGGGTCTGGCGCAGTTGAAGCCGGCCTTTACCAAAGTGGCCGATCTGCCGTTGGACGAGCAAGGAACGACTTATCGCAACCTGATCCTGCAGAAATATCCCGATCTCGACATCCAGCCTTTGCATCACGCGGGCAATTCATCGGGCGTGGTCGATGGCGCCGCCGCCGTGCTGCTGGCATCTCCCAGCTACGCGCAGGCGCATGGCCTGAAAGCCCGCGGCCGCGTCGTGGCTACCGCTAATATCGGCGACGACCCGACCTTGATGTTGAATGCCCCCGTCCCCGCCGCCAGGAAGGTGCTGGAAAAAGCCGGCCTGACGATAGACGATATCGACCTCTGGGAAATTAACGAGGCGTTCGCGGTTGTCGCCATCAAATTCATCCGCGATCTTGGCCTTGATCCCGAAAAGGTCAACGTCAATGGCGGATCGATCGCGCTGGGTCATCCGATCGGTGCTACCGGCTCGGTCCTGATCGGCACAATGCTCGATGAGTTGGAACGTCGCAACCTCAAGCGCGGGCTCATCACCATGTGCGCGGCGGGCGGCATGGCGCCGGCGATCATCATCGAGCGGCTTGATCCCTGATGGCAGTGGAACACCGCCGATATTCCAGCGCAGGCCGGTGACTGGCGGTCGTGACCGATCCGGCTGGCCTGCATTCGCGACTGCGCTCGCGCTGACCCGCGCGAGCGCGGAAGTCATGCTGACCAGGCGCGTTGCAACCAATCCACTAGCGCGGCGTTGGCGCATAGCTTTGCCGCAACTGCCGGCGACAGGGTACGCGATCAAGCTGCTGATCGATAATGCCCGGATCACAGCCGCACCAGGCGGCGATTGTGTCTCGCAGAATGACGCGCAGCTATAGCATTGACCGGGCTACAC
>CAXTOI010000079.1:0-10853 GCA_964245645.1 uncultured Novosphingobium sp.
TTGCAGGAACTGATCGGGCTCGAACATGTGCTGCTGATCGGCAGCGGGCTGACCGCCGTGGATGTTGCGATGTCGCTCGACAAGGCCGGCTATCGCGGAAAGATCACCGCGCTGTCGCGGCGCGGGTTGAGACCGCGTCCGCATGCCGCCGTGGGGCCGGCAGTGGCGGCGATCACCCGCCCGAGCGAGCGCGGATCGTGGCTGCTGCACAGGCTGCGCCGGCGTTCGCGCGAGGTCGGCTGGCGGCAGGCGGTAGACGAATTGCGGCCGCATACCCAGAGCCTGTGGCGCCTGCACGATGTCACCGCGCAGCGGCGCTTCCTGCGCCATGCGCGGCCCTGGTGGGATGTCCATCGCCACCGGCTGGCGCCTGAAATCGCCGCGCAGGTCGAGACGATGCAGGCCGAAGAGCGGCTGCGCTTTGCCGCCGGGCGTATCGTCGCGGCGGAGCCCGCAGGCGCCAAGGCGCAGGTCACCTGGCGCCGGCGCGGCTGTGGCACGGTGGACACGCTGAGCGTGGACCGGGTGGTCAATTGCACCGGCCCCGAGGCCGACCTTACCCGCGCTGCGCCGCCGCTGCTCGCCAACCTGGTCGCTTCGGGTCATGCCCGGGCCGATGCGCACCGGCTCGGGCTGGAGGTAGATCATGTCGGCCGGATAATCGATGCCGAAGGGCAGCGTCAGGACCGGCTGCTGGCGGTCGGGCCGATCACGCGCGGCGAAGCCTGGGAAAACATTGCCGTTCCCGACATCCGCCGGCAGGTCTGGAATATGGCCCGGCTGCTGACGGCAAGTCACTGGGTTGGCGGTGAAGGCTTATAATACCATCGGCTCAGGCCTTTGACCGGTGCCAAGTGGGTGAAACTCAAAGCGCAACGCGGGTTTTACCGCTTGACCGCGCTGAACTCTATGCATTAAGTAGAGATTGTTCGGGCGTCGTTGCCCGTGACGGAGCGCCGGTCATGGAACTGTTTACCGCAAAGGACGCCAGCAGTTTCGGCGCGCATGTCGCGGTCCATGAGCTGGGCCTGGCGGTAAAGGTCACGCTGGTCGGCATCGGCCAGCCGCGCTCATTGCTTTATCGCATCGATCCACGAGGGCGCGTGCCGGCGCTGGTGCTGGATGACCATAGCCTGCTGAGCGAAAATGGCACGATCCTGCCGTATCTGGCCGATCTCAAGCCCGGCACGGCCTTGTTTGCGCCGGCCGGCAGCGACGAGCGCGCGCAAATCCAGGCCTGGATCGGTTATGTCGATGCCGAGGTTGCGGTGCGCGACGCCGCTCGCCGCACAGAACCTGCGGCGCTGAAGACTGCGCTGGCGCCGATCGAGCAGCATCTGGCCGGCCGAACCTGGCTGGTCGCAGACCAGTTCACGATCGCCGATGCCTGCCTCGGGCTGTTCGCCGGCCGGGTTCGGAGCTTCGGCGAGGAACTGGCGCAATTTTCGGCCCTGGCGCGCTATGCCGATCGTTTCGACGAGCGATTTTCGGTGCGCGCCGCGCGCATGCTTGAAGAGCTCGAGCTGGCGGCGTAACCGAAGAAGGCAATGACCCGCTCCCGCCAGCTTCATCTCGGCGCGTTCATGCGCCCCGTCTCGATCCACACCGGCGCCTGGCGCTATCCGGGAGCGTGGCCCGATGCCAATTTCAACCTCGCGCATATCAAACGGCTGATCCAGACGCTGGAGGCGGCAAAGTTTGACGCCTTCTTTATGGCCGATCACCTTGCGGTGCTGAACATGCCGATCGACGCGCTGAAGCGCAGCCATACCGTCACCTCGTTCGAACCGTTCACGCTGCTGTCGGCGCTGGCAATGGTGACCAGCCGGATCGGACTGGTCGCCACGGCGTCCACGACTTATGACGAACCGTTCCATGTCGCGCGGCGCTTCGCCTCGCTCGATCATCTCAGCGAAGGGCGTTCGGGCTGGAACATCGTCACCACCGGCAATCCCGAAACATCGCATAATTTCGGCAACGACCAGCATCTCGCGCATGCCACCCGCTATGCCCGGGCGCGCGAGTTCTACGACGTCGTCACCGGGTTATGGGACAGCTGGGCCGATGATGCCTTCGTCTGCGATGTCGCGGCGGGGATTTATTTCAACCCCGACAAGCTGCATGTGCTCGATCACCACGGCGCGTTCCTCGACGTGCGCGGACCGCTCAACATCGGCCGGCCGGTGCAGGGCTGGCCGGTGATCGTGCAGGCAGGCTCGTCCGATGCCGGCCGGCAACTGGCGGCGGAAACGGCCGAGGTGATTTTCGGCTCGGAGAGCACCCTGGCGACGGGGAAAATTTTTTATGCCGATGTGAAAGGCCGCATGCGGGCGATCGGCCGCCATCCCGATCGCCTCAAGATCCTGCCCGCCGCCTTTGTCGTCGTCGGCGATACCGTGGCGGAAGCGCAGGCCAAGCGCGCGCACCTCGACAGCCTGGTGCATTACGACAGCGGTATCCGCTCGCTGTCGATCGGACTCGATTACGACGTTTCGCGCTTCGATCCCGATGGGCAACTGCCCGAGATTCCCGAGAGCAACGCCAGCAAGAGCGGCCGCGACCGGCTGGTGAGCGTGGCCTGCGAAAAGCAGCTGACCATTCGCCAGCTGACCGCCAAGACGGGCAGCTACGCCGGGCTGGCCTTTGTCGGCACCGCCGCAACGATCGCCGATGAAATGGAGGCATGGCTGGAGGAGCGCGGCTCGGACGGCTTCAATATCATGTTCCCGTTCCTGCCGGCCGGGCTCGATGACTTCGCCGCGAAGGTCATTCCCGAGCTGCAGCGGCGCGGACTGTTTCGCAGCGAATATGAAGGGACGACGCTGCGCGATCATCTGGGGCTACCCAGACCGGAAAACCGCTTTTTCGCGAGCGACAGCGATCCCGTCGCCATGGCTTCCTGACGGGTTGAGCGGCGCCCGCTTCCCTTCCGGGGAGGTTCAAGGGTCCAGGGCTTCGATAAAACCGAATTTGGTCATGTCGGCGATCCGCTGCGGATACAGCACGCCATTCAGATGATCGAATTCATGCTGGAAGACGCGGGCGTGAAAACCTGTCGCTTCGCGGGTGAAATCCTCGCCATCCTGCAATAAGCCGCCGTAGCGGATGTGCCGCGCGCGGGGCACCAAGCCGCGCATGCCGGGCACCGAGAGGCAGCCTTCCCAGCCGTCCTCGGTTTCCGCGCCGATTACCTCGAGCCAGGGGTTGATCAGGGTGGTGGCCGGCACCGGCGGCGCATCCGGATAGCGCGGGTTGGCGTCGAAGCCAAAGATCATCAGGCGCAGGTCGATGCCGATCTGGGGCGCGGCGAGGCCGACCCCGGTGGCGGCATGCATCGTCTCGAACATATCGGCAATGATCGGCGGCAGCGCCGGGTCGTCGATGTCCGCGATCGGCCGGGCCACGCGCAACAGCCGCGGATCGCCCATTTTCAATATGTCCCGAATCATCGCCGGCTCCGCTTCGCATGCGCATCATGTTCCAATCGGGCGGACTGTCCTACCGCCGCACAGCTACCGCCTTGGATCGCCTGGCCTTGCCGTGTGCCAGGGTGGCATCGAAACCGAGCAGCAGCGCGGCCAGACCGGGCTCGTCGACCACCGCCATCGCCTCGGTCGGGGTGAACCAGCGACGCGTGCGCTGCATCGCCTCGAGCCAGTCGTCGAGCTCTTCGGTGACGGCGAGCGGAAACACATCGACGTTGACCATCGGCGCCGCACCCGAGCGCAGCCGCTTGCGATAGCGATAGATGCCCAGCCGGGTGCGACAGACCGCGCCGCGCACGCCGGCCTCTTCCTCTGCCTCACGTGCGGCGGAGGCGTGACGCGACAAGCCCTTGACCCGGTTGCCCTTGGGCAGGACCCACCGCCTGGTGTCGCGCGAAGTGACCAGCAGCACCTCGACCGCACCGGGCGACATGCCCAAAGCTCGGTAAGGCAAGGCAGCAATCTGGCGGATCTCCGGTTCTCCTGGCATGGATCAGGCATGTCGGCCTTGCGGCGAGATGACTGCGCGGTCAACGCCCTGCCCGCGGCTTTGTAACTTCGTGACGAAATTCGTGTAATTAAGGCCTCAATGTCTGTTTAATTACCCATATTCGGCGATTTACCGGCTTCTTGCTCAATTACGACCGACATATGCAGCGGTCTTCGTTAACAGTCCATTAAATCGGTTTGGATTAAAGAATTCTACTGCCGCATGCAACCTTGCCGCCGCCCAAGCGTCCGGCAGCAGATGGAAGCGGCAGCAGAGCGGCCTTCGGAGGCATACCGGTGAATTGGGTTACGATCGACTTCGAGGCTAGCTGCCTGCCGCAACATGGGCGATCCTTTCCGATCGAAGTGGGCATCTGCGGCGCGTTCGGCACAGCCTCGTGGCTGATCAAGCCGACGGCCGAATGGCTGGAATGGGACTGGACCGAGGAAGCCTTCAGCCTACACGGCATCCGACAGGAACTGCTCGAGCGACAAGGCAGCGATCCTGTCACCGTCGTTGCCGAATTGCGCCGCGCCGTGGGCGGGCACCGGGTGATCGCCGACAGCACGATCGACCGCAGCTGGTGGCAAACGCTGCTCGATGCCGCCGATCCCGGCGCGCTCGCTTCGCCCATGATCATCGAGCATATCAGCGATGTTTTCAACGAGTTGGGAGCCACCGACGAACAGATCCGGCATGCGCAACAGCGCGCGGATCGGCTGTGCCCCGTACGGCACCGCGCAGGCCCCGACGCCCATTGGTTGTTCACGCTGCTGGTGGATTTATCGCCGGCGGAGCCCAAGCCCTTCCCAAGCTGGGCCTCGGGCGATGCTTATGTGCGCGGCACCGGCAAACCACAGCGGGCCCGGGACAAAGCGAAAGTTCTGCGCTGATTATGGCTTGATGAATTTCAGCGTCATGCGGTCGCTTTCGCCGATCGCGTCATAGCGCGAATGATCGAAAGCCGGGTTTGCCGGTTGACCGAAGGCGGATGACCGCCGGGTCGGGGGCAGCGTCCACACACCGAAGGGATAGTCCTTGGTGTCCTTAGGGTTCGCATTGATCTCCGACCGGCCGGCGAATTTGAATCCGGCCAGTTTCGCCTGATCGATGACATAGGCTTCGGGCAGGTAGCCATCGCCCTTGGCGGGATCGGCACCGGCGGGGGCGCGATGGTCTTCGATGGCGAGGATGCCGCCCGGTTTCAGCGCGGCGTAGAAATCGGCAAACGCCTTCTGGATGAACGGGCCGACCCAATTGTGCGTTTCGCGCGAGGCCAGCACCAGATCCACCGATCCCGGCGGCGCGAGCGGGCCGGATTTCGGCCCGAACCCGACGACGCCGACATTGCCGTAGCGTGCCGGCTGGTCGACATATTTCGCTTCGAACGCCATGCGGCCGGCGCGGGCTTCGCTGCTGACCGCAGGGTTGTCCAGATCGGCGTCGGCAGCGACATAATGGCCGCCGGTCCGGGCCAGATAAGGGGCGATGATATCGGTCCACCAGCCGGTGCCGGGTTCGACGTCGATCACGCGGTCGCCCGGCTTGAGCCCCCAGAAGGCGAGCGATTGCTCGGGATGGCGATAGATGTCCCGTGCCTTGTCGTGGCTGGACCGGACATCGCTGGCGACGACCTGGTGCAGAACCGCGTCGGACTGCGCGAAAGCCGGGACAGGCAAAGCAGCGATCGGCATGGCCAATACGGCAGCAATCAACATTACGCGACGATTTATCATGGGCACCTCGTTCGGCTTTGATTTTCGACCTGTCTACCGGTTTGTCGGCAATTCGCAATACGGGCGCGGCGGACGGTGACCCGCAATCCGGTACTATCGGTGCGGCGCATCAACGGCGTCGGTAAGTCATGTACCAGACTTCATGGCCCTGCGCGCGGGCCTTGGCTTCGTAGCGGGTTTCAGGCCAGCCGCCGGGGCGCTTCTGGAAATCCTGCGGGCCCTGGCAGAGCCAGGTGAAATCTTGCGCGTGGCGGCGCATCACCATCAACGCGTGGCGGAGATAGACGGGATGATCGGTGCCGAAGCGGAACTCGCCGCCGGGCCGCAACTTGGCGGCGATCAGGCGCAGCGGACCATCGTTCATCATCCGCCGCTTGGCATGGCGCGCCTTGGGCCAGGGATCGGGATGGAGCAGATAGACGAAGCTGAGCGTGCCATCGGGCACGCGGCGCAAAGCATCGAGCGCATCGCCGTGATGGATACGGACGTTGCCGAGCGGGGTGCTGGAGTCCCGAGCGATAGCGACACCGGACCGCCCGCCAGCAATGTGCGTCAGCGCCTGGGCTACGCCGTTAAGGAAGGGTTCGCAGCCGATGAAGCCGTGATCGGGCAGCAGATCGGCGCGAAACGCCAGATGTTCGCCGCCGCCGAAGCCGATCTCGAAATGGAGCGGGCGGTCGGTGCCGAACAGGCGCGCGGCGGTAACCGGGCCATCGGCGGGCACGGCAATACGTGGCAGCAGCGTCTCGACCAGCCCCTGCTGGGCCAGGCGCAGCGGCTTGCCCTTGGCGCGGCCATAGAGACGGTTCAGCGTGGTGGGGTCACCGGGTTTGTGGGCAGTCATCGGGGGCGCGATAGAGCATCGCGACAAAAAGTGGATACCGGTTTTTCGGCATAAGCAGCGTGCAAACTGTTGCACCGGGCAGGCGACTGGGCGACCAAGCGGCATGACGGTCTATCTGATCATTTTCGGTGCGGCGGTTCTGGCGGACGGCACGCCCAGCGGGTCGCTGGCGCGCCGGGTCGAGGGGGCACTTGCGGCGGCGCAATTGCATGCGGACGCGATCTTCATGCCGACCGGCGGCAGGGGCGCAAGTGGGTACGTCGAGGCCGAGGTAATGCGCGACATGTTGATCGCGGCCGGGGTCGCGCCTGAGCGGATCGTGGTGGAGGACAAGGGGCGCGACACGCTGGAATCGGTGCGGCTGTGCGATGCGCTGCTGCGGCGACGCGGCGATGTCGGCCATGTCGAACCATGCACCAGCCGCTATCACATCCTGCGGTGCGCGTTGCTGCTTCGTCTCACGGGGTGGCGGGTGCGCAAGCCGCACATGCCTGCGGAATACGGCAGATTGCCGATCGGCATGCTCATCCGCTTTACGCTCAAGGAACTGGTGGCGACACCTTACGATGCGATGCTCCTGATATGGGCGCCGGCGTTCAGAAAATAGCGGACGTTGCGCCGGGTGGGTTGCCTGAGCACTTGTAGAGCCATGATTTATTTGCCATAAACTGTCGCAAGGGCTTTTGGGGGATATATGACAGTAAAATCGTTTTTGCACGCCGGCGTTGTTGTGGGCATGATCGCGCTATCGACGCCCGTGATCGCTAACGACCCGCCTGCGCCGGTGCGGTCTGCAACCGACGAAACCGGCGTACCGGTCTATCCCTATGATATTACCGACAGGCCTTACCAGGTTCTCGGGGAAGTGCATGCAGGTGTTCGCAAGGCGACAATTTTCAGCCAGGCTCCCGATCAAGCGAAAATTTATCGAATACTCTGGAAGAACGCCCAAAAACTTCATGCCGACGCGGTGGTCAAAGCCCAATATGGTGATCCGCACATTACCGCCTTGAGCTGGGGCTCGGTTTCGGCGACCGGCACTGCCATCCAGTTTACCGGCCCGCCGCAAACGGCCAAGCCGGCACAATAAGGTGCGGGCGCTGATCTGCGCATTGGCAGCCGTAGCAATGTCGCCAGCCAATGCGGCGCAGCCGCTTGGCATCGCGACGGGTCCAGCCGTCACGTCGAACGCCGGCATAATGCCTGACGATCTCGCCGCTCAAGTGGTCCCCGCCGGGACCCCCGTCCGGCTGATGTTTCTGAAGGAGATCACCAGCCGCTCGGCGCATCCCGGTGACAAGTTCCGGCTGAGAGTCGATGAGCCGGTCTATATCGATGGCAAGCCGGTCATTCCCGTAGGCACCTCGGCGTGGGGTGAAATCGTCTCGATGGAAGCCAATGGCGCCGTCGGGCACGGCGGCAAACTCGCCGCACGACTGCTTTACCTGGACTTGCCGCAAGGTCACTTGCCGTTGCGAGGCGACGTTGCCAATCACGGCGGCGGAAACGGCGGCGGCGTGCTTCTCGCAGTCGTCGGATTCGGTATTTTCGGTCTGCTCACGCAAGGCGACAGCGCGCGGTTCAAAGCGGGTGACATGCTGACCGCCTATGTTGAAAGGGTACCTGTGCCTGAGGCGAAGTAACGGCGAACTGCCAGGATTTTAGAGCTAATACTCATTCCTTGGACGCCGACTATTCTCCTCCTTCCGAGGGACGCTCAGACACACGTCACGCTGAGCGTCGGGTGGGGGACCAAAGCCGATAGGCCGCGCGTCGATGTCAGCGTTATACCCCTCCTCGGCCCTCTCCGAACGGGGATAGAGCCATGGGTCGCGACCCGGGAAATGTGGTACAATGCACGCGTTCAGGCGGCGGCGGCTTCGGCCGTTTCCAGCGGATCGCGCAACACATAGCCGCGGCCCCACACCGTTTCGATGTAGTGATCGCCTTCGCAGGCCAGCGCGAGTTTCTTGCGCAGCTTGCAGATGAACACGTCGATGATCTTGAGTTCGGGTTCGTCCATGCCGCCGTACAGATGGTTGAGGAACATTTCCTTGGTCAGCGTCGTGCCCTTGCGCAGCGACAGCAGTTCCAACATCGCATATTCCTTGCCGGTCAGATGGACGCGGGCGCTATCGACTTCGACGGTCTTGGCATCGAGGTTGACCGACAGCTTGCCGGTGCGGATGACCGATTGCGAATGTCCCTTCGAGCGGCGCACCACGGCATGGATGCGCGCGACCAGTTCTTCGCGGTGGAACGGCTTGGTGACGTAATCGTCGGCGCCGAAGCCGAAGCTGCGCACCTTGGAATCCATTTCGGAAATGCCTGAAAGGATCAGCACCGGGGTCTGCACCTTGGCCACGCGCAGCTTTTTCAGGACATCATAGCCATGCATGTCGGGCAAGTTCAAATCGAGCAGAATAATATCGTAGTCGTAGAGCTTGCCGAGATCGAGGCCTTCTTCGCCAAGATCTGTAGAATAGACGTTCAATCCTTCACTCGTGAGCATCAGTTCGATGGCCCTGGCCGTTGCCGGCTCGTCTTCGATCAACAATACGCGCATTGGTTCCCCCTTTTGGCCCCGATCCGTAGAACACACCTGCACCGCCCACAGAGTGATGCGTGCCATTAACCATACGATCAATGAACGCGAAACATTAAATTTGCATAAAGCCTTGATAACGCAGTTATTACTACAATGACGCGGTAAATTTTGCAATGGTCTACGGTAAATTACTTAGCTGGCATTCGATCAATGGTCGCCGCTGGCGAGCGCGAACAGCGCGTGCCGGCCCCAGCGATTGACTGCGAAACCGCTGCCCTCGGCGGCGACCAGCGACCAGCGGATCGGCACGCCGATGGGTATGTAGACATTATCCTGCGTCAATGTCGCCTCGGCCTGCGCATACAGCCCCGCGGCCATGACGGGATCGCGGGCTGCCCGCGCGCGCCCGGCAATGGCGTCGGCCGCCGGGCTGCAGGCCGAACGATTGGCGGTGCAGCTCAGTTGATCGAGGAACCAGGCGGCGCGCGGATAGCGGGCGACGATGTCGATCAGCCGCAGATCGGCCGGCGCGTTGGCGGGAACCTTGACCAGATGGACCGACACCGCCGCCAGATCCTGCGCCAGCCGCGCGAACAGCAGATCGGCGCCCGGGCCCGGCGGCAAAGCCAGGCGCAGCGTTGCGGCTGCGTGATTTTGCTGCGCCCATGCGCCGATGCGTTGGCCGGCCTCGGCGCGGCGATCGGCCAGGCTGACACTGGCCCAGCGCTCATCGACCTGGCCGGTATCGTCGCTGGTGCCGGGCGCGATCATGCGGGTGGTGGTGATCAGGGTCGGCAGCGCGACGGCCGCCGCCAGGGTGTCGCGATCGATCGCCATGGCGATGGCTTCGCGCAGCGCGGCATCGGCCAGCAGGCCTGTCTCATGCGTCACCATCAGACCGAACAGGCCGTTGACCGGATCGAGGCGCGGCCGGGCATTGCCCAGCATGGTGCGGCGGGCAGGGGGCAGATCGACAAAGGTGCCGCCGAGCACGACATCGGCCTGGCCGCTGGCGAAGGCGGCGGTCGCCTCGGGGCCGGCCATGCCGCGCAACACCAGTCGCTGCATCGTGTCCGCCCATCCCGCTTCTGCCGGCAGGCCGCGCTTTTCCGGCGGGATCGGGGTGAGCAGCGTGGCATCGTCTTCATGCTTCAACGCCATCGGCCCGGCGCCCTGGCCATGGCGGCTCAGGCCCAATTCGGGTTGTGCCAGCAATTGCAGGAAATCGGGCAGCGGCCGCACCAGGCGGATTTCCACCACCCGCGCGGCCATGGCGCGGATATCCGCGATACTATCGAGATCGAGCGCCAGCGGCGTATGCGCAATCCCGGCGAGCGCCTGATGCAGCGCCCGTTCGGCAGTTTCGCCCGAAAGCGGCGCAACATCGGGCCATGTGCCATCGCGCAGGCGAAAGATATAGCTCTGGCCGTCGTCGGTCACGATCCAGCGATCGGCCAGCGCGGGGATGATCCGGCCTTGCGCATCGAGCGCTACCAGGCCTTCGGTGGTGGCGGCGCGGATGAGTTGGGTGGCCGGCGGCGCGGATGGATAGCCGATGACCAGCACCTTGAGGTCGTGCCGGTGGTGGAGGCTGCATGCGCCGAGGGTGGCCAGCAGGAGCAACGGGAGGGGACAGGAGCGCCGGGGCATGGCTCTCAGGCTTAGGGTGAATGCTTGGAAAAGGGAAATTTTGGCTGCTGCGAAGGCCGGGAAGACGTGGCTCCCTCCCCGTTCGGGGAGGGTTGGGGAG
>CAXTOI010000080.1:0-10769 GCA_964245645.1 uncultured Novosphingobium sp.
CTCCGTCTCGCTACGCGAGCCACCTCCCCCAGAGGGGGAGGATCGAAATCTGCCGGTCCTGATGCTCTAACTCATGAGCAAGCCGATGGCGCGGCACACACATGCCGCAACCAGCCAGCCAGCCGCAAATAGAGCCGAGCGTAGCGGATATGCGTCTGGTGATCGCGGCCAGTTCCGCCGGCACCATCTTCGAATGGTACGACTTTTTCATCTACGGCACGCTTGCCGCGATCATCGGCAAGACCTTTTTTCCCGCCGGCAACGAGACGCTGCAATTGCTGCTGGTCTGGGCCGGGTTCGCGGTCGGCTTCGGCTTCCGTCCGCTCGGGGCGATCCTGTTCGGCTTCCTGGGCGACCGGCTCGGGCGCAAATACACCTTTCTGGTCACGGTGACATTGATGGGGCTGGCGACCGCCGGGGTCGGCATGATCCCCTCTGCGGCCAGCATCGGCTATGCCGCGCCGTTGCTGGTGCTGGGCCTGCGCGTGATGCAGGGGCTGGCGCTCGGCGGCGAATATGGCGGCGCGGCGATCTACGTCTCCGAACATGCGCCCGCCGCGCAGCGCGGATATTTCACCAGCTATATCCAGGCAAGCGTGGTCGGCGGTTTCGTCCTGAGCCTGATCGTGGTGCTCGGTTGCAAGGCGATGATGGGTGCCGCGGTCTGGGCGGAATGGGGCTGGCGCCTGCCGTTCCTGCTGAGCATGGTGCTGTTGGCGATTTCGCTGTGGATGCGGCTGAAACTTTCGGAAAGCCCGGTATTCAGCGCTATGCAGGCGGCCGGCGAACTGGCCGGCAACCCTTTTGTCGAAAGCTTCAGCTATCCCGGCAACAAACGGCGGCTGTTTATCGCGCTGTTCGGGGTCGCCGCCGGGCTCACCGTGATCTGGTACACCGCGATGTTCTCGGCGCTGAGCTTCCTGAAAAGCGCCGCGCGCGTCGACGATACCGCCGCCGACATCATCGTCGGCATCGGCGCGGCTTGCGGCATGGTGTTCTTTGTGATCTTCGGCAGATTGTCGGACCGCATCGGCCGCAAATTGCCGATCGTGATCGGCTATGCGCTGACTTTGCTATTGCTGTTTCCGCTGTTCGGCATCGTCGGCAATGCTGCCAACCCCGACCTTGCCGCCGCCGCCGCGCGCGCGCCGGTGATCGTGGCCGGGCCGAACTGTACCTACCAGCCATTCGCCACCGAACAACCCACACCATGCGGCAAGCTGCTGTCCGATCTCGCCGGGGCAGGGGTGTCCTATCATCTGGTGACCGCGCCCGCCCTTGCGGCCACTGTCGGCGGACAGCCGCTGGTGCTGGCTACTTACCCCTGGGCCGACAAGGTCCAACGCGGCAAGGCTTTGCAGGCAGCACTCGGCAGGTTCGGCTATGATCTCGGCAAGGTCAGGCCCTCGCTGAGCAACTCGCTCAAGATCATTTTCGCGCTGCTCGCGATGATGGCGCTGTCCGGCATGACCTATGGCCCGGTCGCGGCGCTGCTGGCTGAAATGTTTCCGCCGCGCATCCGCTATTCCTCGATGTCGATCCCGTACCATATCGGCACCGGTTATTTCGGCGGTTTCCTGCCGCTGATCGCCAGCTATATCGTCGCCAAGACCGGCAATCCTTATGCCGGGTTGTGGTACACCTGGGGCATTGTCGCGACGGCACTGGCGGTAGCGATCTGGGGGCTGAAAGGCGGCCCGCCGCGCGATTATGCCGACGACATTGCCTGACACGCCGCCGGCTGCATTACGCCTAAAAATCGATCGCGCCGCGCTGGCCGACAATTGGCGCGCGCTCGACCGCTTGTCGGGCACGGCGCGTGCCGGCGCCGCGATCAAGGCCGATGGCTATGGCGTAGGCGCGCGCGCCGCACTGCCGGTGCTGCAGGCAGCCGGTTGCCGCGATTTCTTCGTCGCGCATTGGGGCGAAGCCGCCGAACTGCTGGACTTGATCGCCCCCGGCTCGATCGCCGTCCTGCAAGGCCCGCTCACGTCCAAGGATGCCGCCTGGGGACGGGCTGCCGGCCTGCGCCCGGTCATCAATTCCTTGGGCCAAGCGCAACTTTGGCTGGCGGCCGGCGGCGGCACTTGCGACGTGATGATCGACACCGGCATCAACCGGCTCGGCCTGCCGCTCGGCGATTTGCGCGACCCGCTGGTGGCGCGGCTCGATATCGATGTGCTGCACTCGCATCTTGCCTGCGCCGACGAAAGCAGCCCGCTCAACGCTATCCAACTCGCCCGCTGGCAGGATGCACGACGCCACATCCGCCACCGCCGCGCCAGCCTCGCTAATAGCGCGGGAATTGCGCTGGGCGCCGCCTTCCATGGCGACCTGACCCGCCCCGGCCTGTCGCTTTACGGCGGCGTACCTCGCGCCGAGCTGGCACCGCACATCCGTCAGGTGGCTTTCCCGCAGGCGGCGGTCATGCAGATCCGGCACGTCGGCCCCGGCGACAGCATCGGCTATAACGCCACCTTCACCGCACGCGACACCATGCGCGTCGCGGTGATCGCGCTGGGCTATGCCGATGGCTACCTGCGCTGCTGGTCCAGCCGCGGCGCCATGCTGGCGCAGGGCCACAGCCTGCCGGTGCTCGGCCGCGTATCAATGGACATGACCGTGATCGACATCTCCGCCGCCCCCAATCTGCGCGAAGGCGACTGGATCGAAGCCGCCTATGACCTGCCGCAGGCTGCGCAACTCTCAGGCCTGTCGCAATATGAGCTGCTGACCCTGCTTGGGCGACGCTTTGCGCGGCAGGGCGTCGACCAGACACGCGGAATTCCCCACTTCCCCCCGTTACCCTGAGCTTGTCGAAGGGCTGCCTTCTTTTTCGGCCTCGTGTCTGGCACGAAGTGAAAGACAACCCTTCGACAGATTCAGGACGGGCAGGAAAGGGATATAGGCCTGTATTGCCGCCGCTGATTCAGCTGTTCAGCATCAATGGCGGCCCCTTGCCCAATTGCACCTGGCGCGCAAAGATATCGCGCATCAGCTCCAGCGAAAACAGATGCGCGAAGATCAGCGGCAGCAACCCGCTCTGGTTCCAGGTGCGCAGCAGGTCGCCGCGCACTTCGCGCAGCTTTTCCTGATTGACCATCTTGAAGCCGCGATAGACGAACGGCTGATCGTTGCCTTCGCGCTGGATCGCAACTTCGCCCTCCATCAGCAGATTGTGCTTGTTCAGTTCGGCGACGAATGCGCCGGTGCGCATGCCGGCTTCCTCGAACTGCTCGCAAAAGCTCAGCATGTTCTTGCAGGTATCGGTCGGCTCGCTGTTGGCGAACAGCGCCGCGCCATCATCGAAATTACCGACCAGATCGGTCGAGGGATCGAAGCACAGCGACAATTCCTTCGCCTCGGGGGTCAGCCTGGCCAGCAGAAACGGATAGCGGCGCGCATAGGCCGGCACATAGACGCTGTCGGTCAGCTTGCCGTCGGCATCGACGAAGACATTGACGCCTTCGTTCAGCCCCATCAGCGCCAGCGGCACGGTCTCGTTGCCCGATGAGAACACGATCGGATAATTGCGCTGAGCCTGCGGGAATTCTTCCACCGTCAGCGGTACGGCATGCTGGTTGATCAGCCATTTGGCCTGGTCGGTCGAGCGCGACTTCCAGCTGCCATGGTCGCGGCTGTTCAGCGGGGTCAGATCCTGGTAAAACAGCGGCAGATTGGCAGTTTGCGGCGCGCTGGCCATCGTTGTCTCTCCATGCTTCGAATGTCCGGGGGTCCGGATTGCGGGCGATTTAGGCGTTGCCCGGATTTGGCGCAAGCGCGATCAATTTACCCGGATTGAGCAGCCCGGCCGGGTCCAGTGCGGCTTTCACCCGGCGCATCAGCGAGACGGCAACCGGGTCGCCCAGCCGCGCCAGCTCGTCGCGCTTGGCCTGGCCGATGCCATGCTCGGCCGAGATCGAGCCGTGCCATGCCATCACCAGATCGTAGACATCATGGCTGATCGCCGCGCCATCGCCGGCTTCCCATGCCGCACGCTCGGCGCCGGGCGGGGCGATGACATGGAAATGGACATTGCCGTCGCCCAGGTGGCCAAAGGCAATCGCCTGGGTACCCGGCCAGCGCGCCTCGATCGTCGGCACCGCCATATCGACGAAATCGGCCATGCGCGCGACCGGCACCGAGACGTCATGCTGCATCGCCGGGCCCTTGGCGCGCTCGGCCGGGGCTACCGCATCGCGCAGCGTCCAGAATGCTTCGGCCTGGGTATCATTGGCCGCAAGCGTGGCATCGCTCACCAGCCCGGCGGCGAATGCATCGCCGAGCATGGTCTCGACGCGTTCGGTCAAGGTGCCGGCGGCCGGTGCACCCGCCCCGGCTTGATCCGCCACCACTTCGATCAGCACGTGCCAGGGGTGAGCATCGGCCAGCGGCGCGCGCGCATCGGGCAGGAGTTGCAGCACCGCATCGAGGCTGGACTGCGGCACCACTTCGAACCCCTCCAGCGCATCGCCCAGCGCCGCCTCGGCATGCAGCAACAGCGCCCGCGCGGTCTGGATCGAGGCCACACCGGCCCAGACCACGGCGCGATCAGCAATCGCCGGCACCAATTGCAAGGTAGCGGCGGTGACGATCCCCAGCGTTCCTTCCGAGCCGATCAGCAATTGCTTGAGGTCAAACCCGCGATTGTCCTTCTTCAGCGGGGTCAGCGCCGAAAAGATGCTGCCGTCGGCGAGCACCGCCTCCACCCCCAGCACCAGCGCGCGCATCGCGCCATGGCGCAGCACCTGGGTGCCGCCGGCATTGGTGGAGATCAGCCCGCCGACGGTGGCTGAACCCTTGCCGCCCAGCGTCAGCGGAAAGCGCAGGCCCGCCGCGCTGGCCGCTTCATGCAAGGTCTGCAGCACCACGCCGGCGCCGCAGGTGACCTGCCGCGCGGCGGCATCGAGCCGATCGATCCGGTTAAGCCGGCGCAGCGACAACAACAGCTCGTCGCCCGCAGCCGTAGGCGTTGCGCCGCCGACCATGCCGCTGTTGCCGCCTTGCGGAACCACGGCGATGCCGTGCCGGGCGCAGAGCCGGATCAGCGCGGCAAGTTCGGCAGTGTCGCCGGGAGCAGCCATCGCCAGCGCCCGCCCGGTGTAGCGCCCGCGCCAGTCGGTCAGCCAGGGCTCGATCAACTCGGGATCGCGGATCAACCCGCGCGGCCCGAGGATAGCGAATGCTTCGTCAAGGAACGCGGTGTTCTGCGCCATGAAAATGGAATCGGTAAGTAAATCGGTCATCGTCTGCCTATGCCACAGCCGCCGGGGTGCAGCCAGTATCGGCCGCCAGCGCCGCGCAGGTTCATCGATCGTTCAACCGGCGATGGTAATCAGATCGAGGGTGTAACGTGTATGGGCATGCGCACCCCATGAGGGCCGAATTCACGAACGATGACACGATGGCGGATTTTCCTTGGGGCCCTGGCGCTCTTGTCGATCGCGGCGGTCGCGGGATCCGCAGCTCCGGATGAATCCGGCGCGCATCATTCGTCGGCCGGCTGGCGAAGCCCGGTATGGCGGCAGTTCCACATCGAGCAGCGCCTGCAAATCCGCATCACCCCCGGCACTGCCGCACTGCCGCCGGCGATGATCGAAGAACTCGAAGAAGAGGACCGGATCGAGCGGCCGGATGACCGCAAGATCGGCAAATGCCTGGGTATCGGCAGCATTGCGGCCGTTCGCCCCGGCGATGGCGACGAGTTGCTGCTGTTCCTCCACGACGATCGCATTGTCAGCGCCACGCTGCAAAAACGCTGCAATGCGCGCGATTTCTACTCGGGTTTTCTGATCGAGCCCAATGCCGACGGCGCGATCTGCGCCGGGCGCGACATCCTGCACTCGCGTAGCGGCGACAATTGCAAGGTCAGGCGGTTGCATGAACTTGCGCCGGCCGGGTTCCGCCGATTTCCTTGACTTTCGCGGCACTATGCGCCTAACGCGGCTTCGCTGCACTGCTCGTCGAGAATAGTGATGCTGGCAGGTTCGGTCCCAGACCGCCCACGCCGCCCATTTTTACCGGAACCCATCGAAGCTTATGAAGTTTGCCGATCTCGGCCTGTCCGATGAATTGCTGCAATCGGTCCTCGCGGCCGGTTATGACGAACCGACGCCGATCCAGGCGCAGGCGATCCCGTCCGTGCTGATGATGCGCGACATCATCGGCATCGCCCAGACCGGCACCGGCAAGACCGCCGGTTTCGTGCTGCCGATGATCGATATCCTGGCGCATGGCCGCCGCCGCGCGCTGATGCCGCGCAGCCTGATCCTGGAGCCGACGCGCGAATTGGCCGCGCAGGTGGCCGAGAATTTCGAGAAATACGGCAAGAACCATGATCTCAAGATGGCGCTGCTGATCGGCGGCGTGCAGATGGGCGATCAGGTCAAGGCGCTGAGCGACGGCGTCGATGTGCTGATCGCGACGCCGGGCCGGCTGATGGACTTGTTTGAGCGTGGCAAGATCCTGCTGACCGGCTGCGATCTGCTGGTGATCGACGAGGCCGATCGCATGCTCGACATGGGCTTCATCCCCGATATCGAAACGATCTGTTCGAAGCTGCCGGCACAGCGCCAGACGCTGCTGTTCTCGGCCACCATGCCAGCGCCGATCAAGAAGCTGGCCGACAAGTTCCTGACCAACCCCAAATATATCGAGGTCGCTCGCCCGGCGAGCAACAATACCCAGATCGTCCAGCACAAGGTCGCCGTGACCGGCAAGAACAAGCGCGACATGCTGCGCCATCTGCTGCAGACCGACAATGTCTCCACCGCGATCATCTTCTGCAACCGCAAGACCACCGTGCGCGAGCTGGCGAAAAGCCTGAAAAGCAATGGCTTCTCGGCCGGCGAAATCCACGGCGACATGGATCAATCGTCACGCATTGCCGAGCTCGACCGGTTCAAGGACGGTTCGATCAATGTGCTGGTCGCCTCCGACGTGGCGGCGCGCGGCCTGGACGTAAAAGGCGTAAGCCACGTGTTCAATTACGACACGCCGTGGCATCCCGACGACTACGTCCACCGCATCGGCCGCACCGGCCGTGCCGGCGCCACCGGCCGCGCATTCACCTTCGTGACGCCCGAGGATGCCGAAGCAATCGACAATGTCGAGAAACTTACCGGCGGCAAGATCCCGATCTACGTCATGGACGGCGCCGATGCCGATGCCCCGACCACCGAGGATGAAACAGCCCCGCGCAAGCGCGGCGACAAGCGAGCACCCAAGCCGCGCGCCGCCAAACCCGACCGCGCCCCGCGAGCGGAACCGGCAGCATTTGAGGAAGCCGCCGAACCGGCAGAACGTCCGGCCCGCAAGGAACGCCCTGTCCGCGAGGAAGTTCCGGTGCAAAAGCAGGCCGAACCCGTCTCCACTCCACGACGCGCTCCCCGCATCGCCGCAGCGGCGGCCAGCAACGACACCTGGAATGGCCCGGTGCCGGATTTTCTGAAATTTTCCGCGATCGACGGATAGGCTGGAGGGATTGGCTGCACCCTGTGTCTCAATGACCGAAATAGCCGTCTACGTCTCGCCGCGCGTGCAGAATGTTGATGATCTCGACAGCGTCGCCCTCATAGCTAAAGAATATCACGTAATTTCGATGAGGCGTGCTGCGCAGGTTTGAACCCAGCTCGGGGCGCGGTCGTCCCAAGGTGCCGGGCAGGGTTGCGAGCGTCAGGCATTTTTCACGAAGTTGCGAAACAAAGGCGCGAGCAACGCCGAGACTACCGCTTTCCCGGGCGATGTAGGTTAGAATATCAAGCAGATCCCGACGCGCCGACGCGAGGTAGATCAGCCGCTGCACTCAATATCCTGACTTGGCCAGTTCCGCAGCTTCGGCGTCGATTGCATCGCCTACCTCGTCATCCGTGTAGGCTCCGCCTGCCGCAATGGACGCGTGAAGCGTTTCGCGGAGCGCCTGCAATCTGGCCTCCCGCTCTTCGACCAGGCGCAGGCCTTCACGCACGACTTCGCTGGCAGAGCCATAACGGCCGCTCTTGAGCACGGTATCGACAAACCCTTCCCACCGCTCCCCGATGGATACGTTCATTTTTGCGGCTCCTTGGTATCTGGATCAAAGGCGTGTAACGCGAAACGAGCATATTTTGTTATAGCAGCAGATCGCAGCCGTACCAAGATGTCGCCTACCGGGTGGGGGCGTGAGCATGCAACTTCCGTTGCCCGAGGCATGATCCCCTACGCATCAAGGTGGCATTGGAGATTTTAGCGGCTGCTCTCAACTCCAACAAGAATCACGAACAGCGATACCCCAGCGTGAAGGGTCCAAAGCCGACGCGTCTCGCATGGCCATCGCAGTGCGGCGCGCGCAAAACGGCACCATAGCGCTGAATGGCGCGTGATCTCTCGGCACCTGCGCGGGGACGAGAGGACGGAGTGCACTCATGTACCGTGATTTCTATGGTTTCACGCGATGTCCTTTCCAGCTGAGCCCTGAACCTGCGGGCTATTTCGAAAGCCTGAGCCAGCGCCAGGCGATCGCCTGCCTGAACCGGGCGCTTGGCCAGGGCGAAGGGTTCGTGGTGGTAACCGGGGACGTGGGCGTGGGCAAATCCGCGCTGGTCGGGCAGTTTCTGGCGACGATCGAGCAGCCGCTGCTGACCGTGGCCGTGATCGACGGCCATTTCGATGGCGGCACGATCATTCCGGCCGTGGCCCGCGCTTTCGGCCGCTCGGCGCGCAATGGCGATTTTACCGATCGGGACGATGTCGAGCCCTTGCTGCAAGCGGAGGCGCGATCCGGCTGCCGCTGCCTGCTGGTGGTGGACGATGCGCACAACCTGTCGGTCGGCGCGCTTCAGGCATTGTGCCGGCTGTCGGCTGTCCGGGCTGGCGGGCAGGCGCTGCTGCAGGTGCTGCTGGTCGGCATGCCCGAGTTGCGCAACCGGTTGAACGACTATCCTGAACTGGAGCCATTGCGCCAGCGGGTGATCGCGTCGCATCGGCTCGATCCGCTGGAAGCCGGCGAAGTGGAACATTATATCAGGCATCGGCTGACCTGCGTCGGCTGGAGCGGCAATCCCGGCTTTGCGCCGCGGATCTTCGTGGAAATTCACGCCGCGACCGGGGGCGTGCCGGCTCGCATCAACCAGATCGCAAACCTGCTGCTGCTCGCCGCGGCAGCCGGGCGGAAGGAGCACATCGATGGCGCCATGCTGGCGCAGGTGCTGGGGGAATCGATCGCTTTTCCGCTGCCGGCTAAGCGGTCGGGATCATCGGTGAAAAGCCGGGCGATCGAGCTGAATGATCCCTTCCCGAGCGCGCTGGAAAACGCGCTCGCGCGCTGCGAGAGCCGCATCGCCGAACTGCAGCAGGTGGTTGCCGATCTGGCCGGCGCCGGCGGCGGGCAGGGTCGGAACGGGTCCGCGCGCGACCATGGTGCGTTGGAGGAGCGGCTTGGCGGCCTCGAAAGCCGCGTGATCGAACAGGAGGGCACTATTCGCCACACGCTGACCATGCTGATCGACTGGATCGAGCGGGATGAAGCGCATAGCGTGGCAGCATGAGCCGGCACCGGGTCCGGAATGATCGGCGCGCGCATGTCGGGGAATGATCGGGCAAAGCAGGATCGCGGGCAGACGGCGTCTGCAGCTACCTTTTCCGGCGGTGAAGACGAACGCATGGACGCCGCGCGGCTGCGGCTGGCAGTGCCTCAGGATCTGCTCCGGTTGCAGGAACTGGACGTCTTGTATGACCCCGATGCCAAAGCCTTGTGGACCTTCATGCGACCGGCGGGGCGTCCCAGCTTCACGCCGGCGATGTTGCGCGATTTCGCAAGCTGGCAGGATCTGATCGGACGGCATTTCGGACCGGCAGGCTTGCCGCTCGATTACCTGATCCTGGGCAGCCGGGTGCCGGGGGCATTTTGCTTTGGCGGCGATCTGGACTTGTTCGTGTCACTGATCCAGCAAGGCGATCGGCAAGGACTGGCGCAGTATGGCCGGCGCTGCGTCGAGATACTTCACCGCAATTTGCGCGCGCTCGACTTGCCGCTGCTGACGATCGGGCTGGTGCAGGGCCAGGCGTTGGGCGGCGGGTTCGAGGCGCTGCTGTCGTTCGACGTGATCATCGCCGAGCGCGGGGCGAACTTCGGCTTGCCGGAAATGATGTTCGGGCTGTTCCCCGGCATGGGCGCGCATGCGATCCTTTCGCGCAAACTGGGCACTGCGCTGGCCGATCGGATCATCCAGTCGGCCGACAGCTATACCGCCGAAGAGCTGTTCGAGCTGGGTATCGTTACCGAGCTGGCCGAACCGGGCGGCGGCGTGGCCGCGGTGCACCGCTTTATCGCGCGGTCGAGCCGCAGGCATGTCGGCCTGGTTCACGCGCGGCGCGCAATGCGGCTGGCCTCGCCGATCGAAATCGCGGAGTTGCGCGGGATCGTGGATTTATGGGCAGATGCGGCGCTGCTGTTAAGCGCGGGGGATTTGAAATTGATGCGGCGGCTGGTGGAAGCCCAGACGCGGTTGTATTGTTCGGCGGCTTGAGGGGGTGATCTGAACTTTTGGGCGGTTGTGGGGTTATTCTACGCTGGATTTATACAGAGTTTCAGTTGTTGCGACCTGTGTTTCCCTGCCCGTTCGGGGGATGGGGAGGGGTATCCACGCCAACGCCCACGCGCAGCCTATCGGCCATGCTCGCCAACCCTCAACCCTTTCCAGACGGGGAGGGGAGAGAGAGGCGGCACCAACTAGACAACCTCTGATCAAGTCGGAGCTTCACCAAGATAACACCCCCCGTCACACCCCCGT
>CAXTOI010000081.1:0-10672 GCA_964245645.1 uncultured Novosphingobium sp.
CTGTTCAAGCCGTTCATCTACGCCCGGCTCGATGCCAAGGGGCTGTCGATGACGCTCAAGCAGGCCAAGAAATGGGTCGAAAAGGAGCGCAAGGAAGTCTGGGACATCCTCGACGAGGTGATCCGCGAACATCCGGTAATGCTGAACCGCGCGCCCACGCTTCACCGCCTGGGCATCCAGGCGTTCGAACCCGTGCTGATCGAGGGCAAGGCGATCCAGCTGCACCCGCTGGTCTGCTCGGCGTTCAACGCCGACTTTGACGGCGACCAGATGGCGGTCCACGTGCCGCTGAGCCTGGAGGCGCAGCTTGAAGCGCGCGTGCTGATGATGTCGACCAACAACATCCTCTCGCCGGCCAACGGCAAGCCGATCATCGTGCCCTCGCAGGACATGGTGCTGGGGCTCTATTACTTGTCGATGGACCGCAAGGGCGAGCCGGGCGAAGGCATGCTGATGGCCGACATGGCCGAAGTACACCAGGCGCTGGAATGCAAGGCGGTGACGCTCCACACCAAGATTGTCGCCCGCGTACCGCAGACCGACGAAAAGGGGCAAAGCTACCTCAAGCGCTTCGACACCACGCCGGGCCGCATGCTGATCGGCGAATGCCTGCCGCGCAGCCACAAGGTGCCGTTCGAGATCGTCAACCGCCTGCTGACCAAGAAGGACATCGGCGACGTCATCGACGAGGTCTATCGTCATACCGGCCAGAAGGACACGGTGCTGTTCGCCGACGCGATCATGAGCCTGGGCTTCCGCAACGCGTTCAAGGCCGGCATCTCGTTCGGCAAGGACGACATGATCATCCCCGACAGCAAGGATGAGACCGTCGAGCAGACCAAGGTGCTGGTGGCCGATTACGAGCAGCAGTACCAGGACGGGCTGATCACCCAGCAGGAGAAGTACAACAAGGTGATCGACGCCTGGAGCCGTTGCGGCGACCAGGTCGCGGGCGCCATGATGGACGAAATCCGCGCCACCCCGATCGACGAGAACGGCCGCGAAAAGCCGGTCAATTCGATCTACATGATGAGCCATTCGGGCGCGCGCGGTTCGCCGACGCAGATGAAGCAGCTCGCCGGGATGCGCGGGCTGATGGCCAAGCCTTCGGGCGAGATCATCGAGACGCCGATCATCTCGAACTTCAAGGAAGGGCTGACCGTCCTTGAATATTTCAACTCCACGCACGGTGCCCGCAAGGGCCTGGCCGATACTGCGCTCAAGACGGCGAACTCGGGGTATCTGACCCGCCGTCTCGTCGATGTGTCGCAGGACTGCGTCGTGGTGATCGAGGATTGCGGCACCGAACGCGCGCTGGAAATGCGCTCGATCGTGCAGGGCGGCTCGGTGATCGCAAGCCTCGCGGAGCGTATCCTGGGCCGGACTCTCGCGGAGGATCTGGTGCTCAAGGACGGCAGCATCCTGGTGGCGAACGGCACGCTGCTCGACGAGCCGACGGTGGCGAAGATCGAGGCAACCGGCATGCAGTCGGCGCGCATTCGCTCGCCATTGGTCTGCGAAGCGGAGCAAGGCGTTTGCGGCAAGTGCTATGGCCGCGATCTGGCGCGTGGTACTCCGGTCAACATCGGCGAAGCGGTGGGCGTGATCGCTGCGCAGTCGATCGGCGAGCCGGGTACGCAGTTGACGATGCGAACCTTCCACATCGGCGGCGCTGCGCATGTCAACGAGACCTCGCACCTCGAAGCGCTATGCGACGGCAGCGTGATCTATCGCGACATCCCGACCATCGCCGACAAGCGCAACCGCACGCTCAGCCTGGCGCGCAATGGCGAGATCGTGGTGCTGGATAACGAAGGCCGCGAGCGCGCGATCCACCGCGTCCCTTACGGTACCCACCTGCTCAAGGAGAACGGTGCCACCGTGACGCTGGGCGAACGCCTGGCCGAATGGGATCCGTTCACCACGCCGGTGATCACTGAGAAGCCGGGTATTGTGAAATACCAGGACCTGATCGATGGCCGCACCATGACCGAGGCGACCGACGATGCCACCGGCATGTCCAGCCGCGTGGTCACGGAGAACCGCTCGACCAGCCGCAATCGGAAAGAGGATCTGCGCCCGCGCCTGACCCTGCTCGACGACGCGTCGGGTGAAGCCGCGCGCTATATGCTGGCGCCCGGCACCACGCTGTCGGTGGAAGATGGCCAGAAGGTCGAGGCCGGTGACGTGCTGGCGCGTGCCAGCCGCGAAGCCGCCAAGACCCGCGACATCACCGGCGGTCTACCGCGGGTGGCCGAATTGTTCGAGGCCCGCCGGCCAAAGGACAATGCGATCATCGCCAAGACCTCGGGCCGGATCGAGTTCGTCCGCGACTACAAGGCCAAGCGCAAGATCGCCATCGTCCCGGATGAAGGCGATCCGGTCGAATATCTGATCCCCAAGAGCAAGGTGATCGACGTCCAGGAAGGCGACTGGGTCAAGAAGGGCGACAATCTGATCTCGGGCTCGCCCGATCCGCATGACATCCTGGAAGTGCTGGGGGTTGAGGCTTTGGCCGAATACCTCGTGGCCGAAATCCAGGAAGTCTATCGGCTCCAGGGCGTGAAGATCAACGACAAGCACATCGAGGTGATCGTTCGCCAGATGCTGCAGAAGGTCGAGATCACCGATGGCGGCGATACCACGCTGCTGGCGGCCGAGCAGGTCGATTATGCCGAGATGCAGGAGTACAACGACAAGCTGCTGCCGGGCCAGAAGCCGGCGGAAGGCAAGCCGGTGCTGCTGGGCATCACCAAGGCTTCGCTGCAGACGCGTTCGTTCATCTCGGCCGCCTCGTTCCAGGAAACCACCCGCGTGCTCACGCAGGCGGCGGTCGAAGGGAAAAAGGACTCGCTGATCGGGCTGAAGGAAAACGTCATCGTCGGCCGGCTCATTCCGGCCGGTACCGGTGCGGGCATGAACCGGATGCGCGTCGCCGCCTCCAGCCGCGATGCCGCGCTGCGCGCGTCCTATCGCAGCCTGCAGGAATCGCTGATCGCGCCTCAGACTGCAGCGGAAGAACATGCCGCCGAACTGGCCCAAGGGCCGGAAGCGGCCGGCCTGATCGATCCGCTGGCGCCGATGGAAGGCGAAACCCATGGCACCGATGCGGATGCGGGCGATTACCTGAACGAAGGCGCAGCCGAGTAGGCGACGCTTTCAGAGGCATAAAGAGCCCCGTCGGAGCAATCCGGCGGGGCTTTTGTTGGGGTTTTGCAGAATGGACTTTGAGGCCATCGCTTGAGACCCTGGACTGGACTAGAACCGCGCTGCATTGAACGCGATGGAAATGCGCGGCTCGTCGTTGTCATGTTGCTCGACCCAATGCTCTAGCCAGTGCGGGAACAGGACCAGCAAGCCCGCGCTTGGCGGCAGGCTGACGCTCTTCAGCGCGTTCGGTCCTTCGCCGATGAAGGGCGAGTGCAAGACGCCGGGGCGGGGATCGCGGAACATCAGCGGGCCGGACCCTTCCGGCACGCCGAGGTAGAATACGCCGCTCAATAGCGCATGTGCATGCATGTGGAGCTGATTGAGGCCGCCACGATCATGCATATTGACCCAGGAGCTGATCTTGAACGGCACGTGTTCTCCGGCGACGTGGTCGAGCGCGTGGCCGGTCAGGCGCCTGATCTCCGCTTCAAGAGGTGCAAAGATCAGCTTATCCAATATTGCTCTATCTTCGCTATGCCAACCCGACCGGTTCGAGCGTCCTGCAGACGCCGGATCGGCCGCGCGCAGATGCGCGATCTCCTGCTTCCATCCGTCGAAAAATGGCCGAAGCTGCGTGAGCTGAACGTCCCAGATCACGGTCGGAAAAAGCTTGTGCAGGGTCAGCGATGGCTGCGGCGGGGCAGCGCCCGTGACCTGGAAGTTCAAGCCGAATGAATTGCCCATGCATTGTCCTCGCCATTCGGGATTCTGCTACCACGAGGGTCGCCGCCGATCAAAAGCCATAATTGACCTGAAAGTTGAACTGCACCGGCGCCACCAGCTGGCCGGCGGTGCCCTCCAACGCCACCGAGTTCGCTGCATTGACATATTGAGCGATGGGCACCTCGACATCGCCATAGACCGACAGTTTGCGGGTGAGCCGAACCCTAACGCCAGGCGCAATCAACAAGCGGCGGAAGCCGGAGTTGAGGAAGTCGGCTTCCGGCCCGGTATCGTGTGCCCGCAATGTGCCGAGCAATTGCAGCGTCGGGGTGACACCGACATGGCCCGGGCGGTCGGCCAGATCGAAGCTGACGCCTAATCCGCCGTTGAGTTCGTTGCCGGGGCGATAGCCGTCGCGGGTCGCTACCGCGAAGCGATATTGAGCTTGGCCGAACCATTTCAACCGAGGGGTGATTGCCCCGACATGATAGCCGCCAACCTGCAGGTCGGTGCTGCCGGTGCCGGGCAGCGTGTCGCGGTCGTATGGCTGGGCGCCGTAGCGATCGACCGGACTGGTGGTTCGCCCGGTGGGCAGCTTGACGGCCAGACTCAGACCGGTCGTCAGGGTGGGTGAGAAGCCGGAGTAGGTCAGCCGCACCAGCGCATCGCCGATATCGTTGAGCGGTACGGTTTCGACCAGCGGATTGCCCGTGCCGTCGGCGCCGGTGGTGGTGAAGTTGCGCTTGATGAACGGCAGCTCGGCCATCATCGTAAAGGTACGGGCGATCTTATATTCACCGCCAAGGGTGATGAAGCTGGTCTGGATACGCTTGTCGGTATTGTCCGCGGCCGGGGCTTGTGCGCCATGCTCATGGTTCTGGTCCTGGTCGATACGATCGTAGCGCAGCCAGACCGAGAGGCCGCTGTCGGACGCGACCGGGGTGACGGTGCCGTTGCCGACATCGAACAGGCCGCAGCCGCAAGCGCAGGCCGAGGCGGCGGTGGGGGCGAGGAACGCCAGCGCGATAGCCGCCGGCAGCGGGTTGGTTCTTGTCATGGTGGTTCTCCAGCGGGCCTTTGCCGCGCTTGAATGATTTGCTTCAATCCTCCCCTCTGGGGGAGGTGGCTCGCGCAGCGAGACGGAGGGGGTCTGGCGCACCCTTGATCAGCCCTCAAGCTGCCAACTCCCCCTAAAGAGGGAGGATTAATGGTGCAGTGTGTTCTAGCCCCGCGCCGGGGGCGCGCGCAGTGGCGGCCTGAGGAAGGATCGCGGCGCCGGCTGCGGTGCGACTGTCGGCCAGACCGCTCGCATCACGATGAAAGCCAGCGCCACCGCCAGCAGCATCGCCGGTGTGCCCGACAATGCCGCCATGCCCAGCGCCGCATAAGGGCAGGGATCGAAAGCCTTGCCGTGATCGTCGGGGATGTCTCGCCCATGCCCGGCCTGGAGCAGGACGATCTGCTTCGTCTGCTCCAGCCCGCGGCCATCGCAGATCGTGATTGACAGCGATTTACCCGCGGCACCGACCATGAAACCCGATGGCACCATGATCTTCATGCACAGCGCCAGCGCCACCAGCCACACGGCAAGGCAGCGATGATTGCGGATGAAGGCGCGCAGGAGTCGCATCGCTAGCGAACATATCCGCCATGACTGCGCGAGTCAGCCATATTCGGCGGCGTCTTTCCTAGCAGGTCGAGCCGTTACCCGTCTGGCTGGCGGGGCATGGCGCGCTGGTCCATTCGCCGCCGAGCGCCTGGATCAGCGAGACCGCCGTGGTCTGGCGGCTGACCACGGTCTGGATCAGCCGTTGGCGCGCGGAATATTCGGTCGCCTGGTTAGTGACGACCGTGGTGTAGTCGATGGTGCCCGCATTGTATTCGTTCAGCGCGATGGTCAGCGCGCGGTCGGCGGCATCGGCGGACGCGGCCAGATCGACCACTTCGCCGCGGTAGATAGTCATCGCCGAAAGATTGTCTTCGACTTGCTGGAAGGCGGTCAGCACGGCCTGGCGATAATTGGCTACCGCTGCATTGTAAGCCGCGCGCGCCTGGGCCACACGGGCGCTGCGCGCGCCGAAGTCGAGCAAGGTTTCGGCTGCCGAAGCACCGATCGACCAGAACGACGTTGCGGCAGAAAACAGCCCGCCGAGCGTGGCGGCGTCGGTCGATGCCGTGCCGGTCAGCGACAGGCTGGGGAAGAACGCCGCCTTCTGAATGCCGATATTGGCATTGGCGGCGGCGACGAGGCGTTCTTCAGTGGCGACATCCGGCCGCCGCTGGATCACGTCGCCGGGGATCGCGTTTGGCACATCGGGCACGGCCTGCTGCCACTGCGCCGGCACAATCGCAAAGGTCGAGGGATTTTCGCCCACCAGCACCGCGACCGCATCCTCGAACGCGGCGCGCTGGCGCACCAGATCGCGCAGCGAGGCCTGCGCGCTGCTGAGCGTGCTTTGCGCGGTATAGACGTCGGCGCGCGACACCGTGCCGGCAGAATATTTGTTCTGCGTGATCTGCAGCGATCGGGCATAGGCCTTCACCGTGTCCTCGAGCAGGATCTTCTGCGCGTCGAGCCCGCGCAACTGGAGGTAATCGCTGGCCAGTTCGCCTTGCGCCGACAGCGTGGCATTGGCCAGTTGCCCGGCGCTGGCCTGGGCCTGGAACTTCGCCTGGCGCACGGTGTTGCGGATCGAGCCCCACAGGTCGGGCGCCCAGCTGCCGGTGACGTCGGCGCTGTAGCGGGTGCCGGTGGTGCTCAGCGTGCCATTGTTGTTGATCGTGCCGGTGTCGGCGCCGAATGAGCCGCTGCGGGTGACGCCGCCACTGGCCGATACCGTGGGGAACAGCGCCGCGCGATCCTCGCGCACCAGCGCGCGCGCCTGATCGTAAGCAGCGCGGGCGGAGGCGACGTTCTGGTTGGTGATCACCATCGCCTCCAGTTCGTCGAGCCTGGCATCGTTGAACAAGTGCCACCACTCGCCCTTGGCCACTGCGTCAGCCGGCTGCGCGACATTCCAGCCCGGCGCGCTCTTGAACGCGACCGGGGCCGGGGCGGAGGACGGCACATGATAATGCGGCGCGAGATTGCACCCGGCCAGCGCGGTCACCACTAACAAGGCGGCCAGTCGGGACATCGGTAAGGCGAAATTGTCAGCGATGGTCATGCGGGGGTTCCCAAAGGTAATTTGCCCGAGGCGGCGGGTCCGTGGCGCGCCAGCAATTGTTCGTTCGGGCTGCGCCGCCGCAAGCGGTTGAGCGCCAGATAGACCACCGGCGTGGTCAGCAGGGTCAGGAACTGGCTGGCGACCAGGCCGCCGATGATAGCTATTCCCAGCGGGCGACGAAGTTCCGCGCCATCGCCGAAGCCGATCGCCAGCGGCAGCGCGCCCAGCCCGGCGGCGAGCGTGGTCATCAGGATCGGGCGAAAGCGCAGCAGCGAAGCTTCGCGGATCGCCACGATCGGGGTCAGGCCCTGCGAGCGCTCCAGCTCCAGCGCGACATCGATGATCAGGATCGCGTTCTTCTTGACGATGCCGATCAGAAGGATGATCCCGATCAGCGCGATCAGGTCGAACTGGCCACCGGTGACGATCAGCGCGAAGATCGCCCCGACCCCGGCCGACGGCAGCGTCGACAGCACGGTCAGCGGATGGATCGCGCTTTCATACAGGATGCCCAGCACGATATAGATCGTTACCAGCGCGGCGATGATCAGCAGCGGAATGGTGGCGAAGGATTGCTGGAAGACCTGCGCGGTGCCACCCGACGAGCCGTGGATGGTGGCCGGCAGCTTCAGCGATGCCTGGGTCTGGGAAATGGTCTGCGCTGCCTGGCCGAGCGAGATGCCCGCCGGCAGATTATACGACACCGTGGCCGAAGGCTGGCCATTGCTGTGGCTGACGCTGGCGTTGGTCGATGCCGTGTTCCAATGCGCCACCGCCGACAGCGGCACCAGCGTGGTGACGGCGGTGCTGACCGCGCTACCGGTCGCCGCGCCGCCGCCGAGCGTGGGATTCGCAGCGACGACCGGCGCGGCCAGCGCGATATTGCCGCTGACCGGCAGATACAGATTGTCGAGCGCCTCGGGGCGGCCCGCAAAAGCCGGCGCCGCCTCCATCACCACGTGATATTGATTGAGGCCGGCGTAGATCGAGGCGACCTGGCGCTGCCCAAAGGCATCGTACAGCGTATTGTCGATCACGTTCATGGCGATACCCAGCCGCGCCGCACTCGCGCGATCGACGGTCACAAAGGCGCTCGCGCCGGCGTCCTGCTGGTCGATATCGACATCGGTGATCGCGCCGGGCTGATGCTTCAGCGCGGCGACCAGCTGATCGCCTGCCGCCTTCAGGGCATCGGGATCATCGGCCTGCAGCACATATTGATACGTGCTGGTCGTCTGCCGCCCGCCCGATTGCAGATCCTGGACCGGGTTGAGAAACAGGCTGATGCCGCGCACGCGTGCCAGCTTGGGCCGCAGCCGCTGGATGATGTCGTTCACCGGATCGCGGCTGCCGCGCGGTTTCAACGTGCTGAACAGGAAACCGCTGCCCGCGCGGCTGCCGCCGGTAAACGCCACGACGCTGGCAATGCCGGGATCGGCTTTGACGATGTGGACGATCTGCGCGAACTTGGCCTGCAGATCGTTGAACGACATCGACTGATCGACGCGCACGCCACCGGCCATCGCACCCGTGTCCTGCTGGGGAAAGAAGCCTTTGGGCGCGACCATGAGCAGATAGACGTTGAGGCCGACCGCGGCGCCCAGCAGCAGCAGGACCGCGCCGCGATTTTCCAGCGCCCAATCCAGGCTGCGTGTATAGCGCGCCTGCGCCCAATCGAAGCTGCGGCGCGCGGCGCGAAACAAGCGGTTTTCGCGTTCGGGATCATGGCTGATCATTCGCGCGGCCAGCATCGGCGTGGTCGTCAGCGAGATCACCAGGCTGATCGCCACTGCCGCGGTCATCGTCAGCGCGAATTCGCGGAACAGCAATCCGACCTGCCCGCCCATGAAGATCAGCGGCACGAACACCGCGATCAGGCTGAGCGAGATCGACAGCACGGTAAAGCCGACCTCGCCCGCGCCGACCAGCGCCGCCTGGAACGGCGGCATCCCTTCCTCGATATGCCGCGAGATGTTTTCGACGACCACAATGGCGTCGTCGACGACGAAGCCGGTGGCCACGGTCAGCGCCATCAGCGACAGATTATCGAGCAGGAAGCCCGAGAGATACATGATCCCCAGCGTACCGAGCAGCGAAACCACCACCGCCACGGCAGGGATCATCGTCGCTTTCCAGCTGCGCAGGAACAGGCTGACGACCAGCACCACCAGCAGCGTGGCCACCAGCAGCGTCACCTCCACTTCACGCAGCGACGCGCGGATCGTGGTGGTGCGGTCGGAGGCGACCTGCAGCTTGATGTCGGCGGGCAGGTCGGCCTGCAACGAGGGCAATTGCGCTTTCAAAGCGTCCACCACCTCGACGATATTGGCGCCGGGCTGGCGGCTGATCAGGATCGGCACCGCCTTCTTGCCATTGACCAGCCCCAGCGTGCGGACATCCTCGGGGCCATCAACCACCGCGGCGATATCGCTCAGCCGCACCACCGTATTGTTGCGCGAGGCGATCACCAGCGGTGCATAGTCCTTCGCCTTTACTCCGGCCCGATTGGAGTAAATCGCCCAGGCGAGGCCCGAACCGCTGCCGTTGGCCGCGCTTTCCAGCACCCCGCGCGGACGATCGGCGCTGGCCGATTCCAGCGCGGTGCGGACATCCTCCAAGGCGATGCCATCGCGCGCCAGTGCCAGCGGGTTCACCTCGATCCGTACCGAAGGCAGCGCCGCCCCGCCCAGTTCGACATTGCCCACGCCGCTGACCTGCAGCAGCCGTTGCTGGACGATGTTCGAGACGGCATCGTAAATCTGGTCGGGGCTGCGCGTCGGCGAGGTCAGCGCCAGGATCAGGATCGGCGCCTCGGCCGGGTTCGCCTTGCGATAGGTAGGGTTGGTCTTGAGCGAGGTCGGCAGATCGGCGCGCGCGGCATTGATCGCAGCCTGCACATCGCGCGCGGCACCGTCGATATTGCGCGACAGATCGAACTGCATGGTGATCGAGGTGCTGGCCAGGCTGGAGCGCGAGGTCATTTCGGTGACCCCGGCAATGGTCCCGAGATGCCGCTCCAGCGGCGCCGCCACCGTGCTCGCCATGGTTGACGGGCTGGCGCCGGGCAGGCTGGCGGACACCTGGATCGTGGGAATGTCAACCGCGGGCAATGGCGCCACCGGCAGCTTGAAAAAGGCCACGACCCCCGCCAGCGCAATACCGATCGTCAGCAGCAGCGTGCCGATCGGGCGACGGATGAAGGGGGCCGAGAGGTTCATTCAAGCCCTCCCGTCCGCGCCACTGCGTGATGTTTTCCGGTGACGAATGAACATGGGGTGCTCATTGCGGGACAGGATCGCTGTGCATCTGCGCCCGCACGACCCCGCGGCCACGCCGCGCCGCCCAGTTCTCGAAGCCCAGGAAGATCACCGGGGTGGTGAACAGTGTCAGCACCTGGCTCAGGATCAATCCGCCGGCAATGGCGAGGCCCAGCGGCTGGCGCAGTTCATGGCCCATGCCGCTGCCGAAGATCAGCGGGATCGCCGCGAACAGCGCGGCAAAGGTGGTCATCATGATCGGCCGGAAGCGCAGCAGCGCGGACTGGCGGATGGCGGCAGCGGCATCCATGCCTTCCTCGCGCATCGCCGCCAGCGCGAAGTCGATCATCATGATCGCGTGCTTCTTGACGATGC
>CAXTOI010000082.1:0-10654 GCA_964245645.1 uncultured Novosphingobium sp.
GCAACGGTCACCGCGAGCGTGACTGGCACAGCTGCAGTCCCACTTGACTTCCGAGGCGCAGCGGCATCTGAGCTTGGAGACCGTCCCACTGACGGAGCCTGCACCTGACGAAGTCGTGATCCGTGTCGAGGCCGCGCCGATTAACTCCTCGGATATCGGAGGAATGCTAGGAGGGGCGGACGTAGCAAACAGCCGCGTAGGAGGCGGCGACCAGATAGAGGTCATTATTCCGGTCCCCGCAGCGGCAATGGGGGCATTGTCCGCAAAAGTGGGCCAGCGTCTCCCCGCCGGCATCGAAGGAGCCGGTACCATTGTGGCCGCGGGAAACTTTCCCGAAGCGCAAGCGTTAATCGGAAAGGTGGTCGCTCTGAGCGGCGGAGCGATGTACGCTCAATACCGGGTCGCCAATATCGCGGACCTCTTTCTGGTCAAGGATGGAACGATGCCGGTCGAAGCCGCGTCGTCTTTCATCAATCCGCTGACGGCGCTGGGCATGTTGGACACGATGCGCCGGGAGGCCTATAGCGGCCTCGTACACACGGCCGCAGCGTCGAATCTCGGGCAGATGCTCAACCGGGCGTGCTTGAAAGACGGTATCCCGCTGGTCAACATCGTACGAAGCCGGGCCCAGGTCGAACTACTTCAGGCGATTGGCGCGGAGCATATAGTAGACTCGACGTCGGAGTCTTTCCTGCAAGACCTTCATGCCGCGATAGTCGCCACCGATGCGACACTCTGTTTCGACGTGATTAGCGGTGGTAAGCTGGCGTCGCAGGTTCTCACCGCTATGGAGGCCGCCCAATCAGCCAAGCTTGGCGCATACAGCCGATACGGCTCCGCGGTCCACAAGCAAGTCTACATTTGCGGTCAGCTCAATGGCAGCCCCACCGAACTCATGCATGGGTTCGGTTTGTCTTGGAGCGTCGGCGGGTGGCTGTTGACAAACTACCTCGCCAAAATCGGCGCAACCGAAGCCAAACGGCTAAGCAACCGCGTGGCCGAAGAGCTGACGACGACCTTCGCCAGCCATTACACGCGGATAATCTCGCTCCGCGAGGCCATGGATCCACTGATCATCAAGGCCTACCACCGCAGGGCCACAGGAGAGAAATATCTGATTGCGCCGCACATGTGACCGGAGCGGATGGTCATTTCCCGATCCGGCAGTGTTAGGAAAATGGTCGACCTTCCCATCGGGGGGACACAACGATCTTCCATGCCGAATAGCGATGAAAGGCTCGAGACGATATGAGGACGCAAGACTTGACAAAATACATTGCGGTTAACGGCGCAAAGCTTGGCTATCGAATGTACGGGTCAGGTTCGAGCCAGCCTCCGATCCTGTTCCTTCACGGGGGCTTCCTGCGTTCTTCGAGCGGTCTTTATGACGAACTGCTTGAACTCCTCGCGGAAAGATACACGGTTTACGCGCTTGATCTTCGTGGTCACGGCGCGTCCGCCGACGCCTGGCCCGGATGGTCCTTGGAGGCGTTGGCCGACGACATCCCTGCGTTTTCGCACGCGCTTGAGTTGGACTCGCCCGTGCTTATTGGACATTCGCTCGGCGCCTTCACCAGCCTTTATGCAGCAATCCGCCATCCCGGCATGTTCACGGCTCTGTGCCTGCTGTCGCCAGGCCCGGCCAACCCTACGCTCGATCCGGTGAACGCGCTGGATTTCCTGATCGAGCACGGGCACGACCGGCATGTTCTGAACGAAGGCATTAGCCGGATGTTCGTTCGTCCCCCCGGACGCATGCTGGATGTCATGCTTGACGCGATCACTCTTATCGACAAGGAAGTGTTCCGTGCCTTGAAGAGGCAGAACGCACAGATCTCCATCGATGATCGCTTGAAGGAGGTGTCCGCGCCAGTGCTTATCATCTGCGGCGAGCGCGACAACGTCGTGCCTGCGAGCAAGCAGCACGATATCGCGCGAAAGGTACAATGCTCCAAGGAAGTGATTTTCTCGACCGAGGGGCATATGTTGCCGAACGAGAGGCCCGCCCTCGTTGCGCGCGAAATCCTAGCGTTCCTCGATCATGACCGAATTTCCATTTCAGTCGCATAGCGGTGCCAGGATGGGCGGGCCGTGGACCCGAAAGGCATGTTTGCTGATAGTGGGCTGTGCGGTGGCTGTCGCCTTTGCTGCGTGCGAGAGCGCCCTGGCACAATCGGCTGCACCAAGCGAAGTCTATGTTGTCAGCTATGTGGACATCGCTCCCGTGATAGAGCCGCGAATGCCTTTGATGGAAATCAAGGCGGCGTTCGGCAAAGCCACGGGTGAGGCTATGGACTTGTTGCGGCAACTCGCGGCTAGCGGTCACGCGGACCCGAATTGCGAGTCGATCGAAGTCGTGCAGCAAATCGGTTCGCCCAACCATTTTACGATCCTGCAAAAGTGGAAGAACGCTGAAGCTTTTGAAGCGCATGAAGCCGCAGGGGACATGCGGGAAATCCGTAACAAGTTGCAGCCTCTTCTCGGCAGCCCGTTGGATGAACGCTTGCATTATCGAGCCTTTTAGGATCTGGGCCGTAAAGATAAGAGCCATGAAGGTCTCGCCAATGTCCGATCCGATGCGGCACGGTCGGTCCCGGCCTGGGCAATGGCTTCGTAGGGTCAGGCGCGCCCAATAGTCCGGCGGCAGCGCTGCAACCACCTTCATCGTCTCAGCCGTTCGCCCCCTGGCGAGCAGGCCACTGCAACACCCGGTTTTATGAACAATGGCCGTTCGCTATTGAACCATTCCCAGACGTCTACGGGTGCATGGCTGCTCCATTCTACTGTCTCCAACGCCGCGATGTCGCGCCAAGGCTGATCGGCACCAAGCCGTACCGAATGGATCCCGGGGCGATGGCCCCGGGACCTTGATCCCAAATCTTCCTCATGGATGTTGATACCTTCGCACCTTCCCTTGCAGCCCGCGACCCTCGATGCCACATTGCTTTCGCGATGCCGTCGTCCCTGCCTGCCCGCCCGCGAGACAAATCGGACAGCCGCATCAAGGCGGTGCTCGGCCCGACCAACACCGGCAAGACTCATCTCGCGATCGAACGGCTCTGTGCGCATTCGAGTGGGGCGATCGGCTTCCCGCTGCGGTTGCTGGCGCGCGAGGTGTATGATCGGGTTTGCGCGATCAAGGGGGTTAACCGGGTTGCGCTGATTACCGGCGAGGAGCGGATCGAGCCCAAAGATGCGCGGTGGCGGCTTTGTACGGCCGAGGCGATGCCCGTTCGCAGCGGAGCTGCCGGGCCGATGCCTGGCTCGGGCTATGCCGATCTGGCGTTTGTGGCGCTGGATGAGGCGCAGCTCAGTGGCGATCGCGAGCGCGGGCATGTGTTTACCGATCGGCTGCTGCATCTGCGCGGGCGCGAGGAGACGATGATCTTGGGGGCGGCGACGCTGGCGCCGATGGTGCGGCAGCTGGTGCCTGAGGCCGAGATCGTGGGGCGGCCGCGATTTTCCACGTTGAGCCATGTTGGCGCGACCAAGCTGTCGCGGATTGCGCCGCGCAGTGTGATCGTGGCGTTTTCGGCGGCGCAGGTTTATGCGGTGGCCGAGTTGCTGCGGCGGTTTCGCGGCGGGGCGGCGGTGGTGATGGGGGCGTTGTCGCCGCAGACGCGCAATGCGCAGGTGGCGCTGTATCAGTCGGGCGAGGTCGATTATCTGGTGGCGACCGATGCGATCGGCATGGGGTTGAACCTGGATATCGATCATGTCGCCTTTGCCGGGCTGAGCAAGTTCGATGGGCAGCGGCAGCGGCGGCTGACGACGGCGGAGATGGCGCAGATCGCGGGGCGCGCGGGGCGGCATCAGCGGGATGGCACCTTTGGCACGCTTTCCGGCATGGCGGGGGCCGGCAGCGGCGGGCATGACGCGGAATTCACCGATCAGGAGATATATGCGATCGAGGAGAACCGCTTTGCGCCGCTGACCTCGCTCTATTGGCGCGATGCCGAGCCGCGGTTCGACAATCTCGATATGCTGGTGAGCGATCTGGAGGCTCCGCCTGAGACACCAGGGCTGGTGGCGGCGCCGGAAGCGATCGACCTGGCGGTGCTGAAGCGGCTGGGGGATGATGCCGAGATCGCCGGCGGGTTGCGCTCGTCGGCGCGGTTGCGGCGGTTCTGGCAGGCTTGCTCGCTGCCCGATTTCCGGCAGCATGGAGCCGAGACGCATGCCCGGTTCGTGGCGCGGCTGTGGCAGGAGCTACGGCATGGGCCGCTGGCTTCGGACCACGCGCCGCGGGCGATTGCCCAGCTCGACATGGTGACCGGCGACATCGACGCGTTGCAGGGGCGCATCGCGGCGATCCGGAGCTGGTCTTATATCAGCCAGCGGCCCGACTGGGTGCTGGCGCATGAGGAAATGGCGGCGCGGGCGCGGGCCGTGGAGGCGCGATTGTCGGACGCGTTGCATGCGCGGCTGACCGAGCGCTTCGTCAATCGGCGCACGACAGTGCTGATGCGCAAGCTGGGGCCGGATGCGGCGATGTTGCCGGTGCGGCTGGAGGGGGATGCGGTGCTGGTCGATGGCGAATCGATCGGCGAGTTGGCAGGGTTTCGGTTCGTGGTCGATGGCAAGGCGCGGCACGCCGATCGCAAGCTGCTGCTGGCGGCGGCGGAGCGGCATTTGCCGGCGCTGCTGGCGGCGCGGGCGCGCGAGGTGATGCCGGCGGTGAGCAACAGCGCGGCAGGGCTGGCACTGAGCGCTGGCGTGATCCGCTGGCAGGGCGAGGAGTTGGCGCGGCTGACGCGGGGGCGCAGTCTGACCGCGCCGCAGATCACGCCGGCGGCGGCGCTGGGGTTGCTGCCGGGCGATGTGCGCGGCGAATTGCTGGCGGCACTGGCCGGCTGGCTGGCGCGGCAGTTGCGGCCGTTGGCGCCGTTGGTGCGGATGGCGGCGGCCAGCACTGCGCCCGATGCCGGGCCGGAATTGCGGGCGATGCTGATCCGGCTGGGTGACGCGGGCGGCTGGTTGGCGCGCTGCGATTCGGGGCTGGAGCGGCTCGATGCGCGCCAGCGTGATGGCTTGCGGCGGCTGGGGCTGCGGATAGGCGCGCTGGATGTTTTTCACCCGGCCTTGCTGCGTGGGGGGCCATTGCGGCTGTGGCGGCAGTTGGCTTTGGTGGCAGGGCAGACCGTGCCGCCGATTGCTGACCCGATGGCGCCGGTGCTGCCGCGTGACCGTGCGCGTGAAGTGTTCGCGGGTTACCGCCTGCTCGGGGCGCAGATGCTGCGGATCGATCGGGGCGAAGTGCTGTTGCGCGAGGCACATGCGCGGCGGGTGGCGGCGGGGCGGCGGCCGTTCGTGCTGGATCCGGCGTCCGCGCTGGCGATGGGCTTGACGACTGCGAGCTATGCGCAATTGCTGCGGCTGGCGGGGTTTCGGGCGATCGTGCCGCGCGGGCTGCCGGCGGGGGCGTTCGGGCCGCCGGGATTGCCGATGTGGCGCTGGCAGCCGGTGCGGCGGGAGAACGCGGCGCGCGTGGCTGCGCCCGATGGTGGCGGCGCATTTGCGGCGCTGGCCCGGCTGGTGGCGTGAAGGACCGGGTGAGCGCGCTGCGGATCGACAAATTGCTGTTTTTCCTGCGCTTCGCCAAAAGCCGCGGGCTGGCGCAGGATGTGGTCGAGGCGGGGCATCTGCGGCTGAATGGCAATCGGGTGATGCGGTGCGCGCAGGTGGTCGTGGCGGGGGACCGACTGGTGTTGCCCCTGGGCGCCGGGGTGCGGGTGATCGAGATGGTGAACCTGCCTGTCCGGCGCGGGCCTGCGACTGAAGCGGCGGCGTGCTATCGCGTGCTTGACGAGACGCACGCTTATCCCATAGCAGCACGCCATTCCGAAGCTGCCAGCAAAGAGGATCTGCAGCCATGACCTATGTCGTCACCGACGCGTGCATTCGCTGCAAATATATGGACTGCGTCGAGGTTTGCCCCGTCGATTGCTTCTACGAGGGCGAGAACATGCTGGTGATCAACCCCAGCGAATGCATCGACTGCGGCGTGTGCGAGCCGGAATGCCCGGCCGAGGCGATCCTGCCCGACACCGAGAGCGGGCTGGAGCAGTGGCTGGAGCTGAATACCAAATTTTCGGCGGAATGGCCTAACATCACCACCAAGAAGGAAACGCCTGCCGACGCCGACGATTTCAAGGGTGTCGAGGACAAATATGAGAAGCTGTTTTCGGACAAGCCGGGCGAGGGCGACTGAGCCGATCCAGGCTTGAGCCTGCCGGTTTGGCAGGTGGACGCCAAAATCCTGTGGCTGAATGCCGGGGCAGGGAATCGTTTGCAGCCGGCGATTCTCGGCTCTGGCAATTTTATGACAACGCTGTTATATGGGATGACGACAGTCGCTGAAATCGCCTGCTCATTCGGCAATCGTTCGAGAGCGGAGTTGGTTTCCAAGCATGAAAGGCCGGATCACGACGCATGGCTGAGGACGCGCATCACGCAGTTCGTCAGCAAGTGCGAAGTGCGGCCCGTATCATGTGCCCAGCGCTGTTTCGCGCCCGTCGGGCCAAGTGAAAGGACGATAAATGACCGTAAAGGCACATGCCTTCGACGTTGGAGATTATGTCGTTTACCCCAAGCATGGGGTCGGCCGGGTGATCGAGCTGCTGGAGCAGGAAATCGCCGGCATGCAGCTGGAACTCTATGTGCTGCGCTTCGAAAAGGAACGCATGACCTTGCGCGTGCCCGTGAACAAGGTCGAGGCGATCGGCATGCGCAAATTGTCTTCGGACAAGACCCTGCGCGAGGCGCTGGACACGCTGAAAGGCAAGCCCAAGGTCAAGCGTACCATGTGGTCGCGCCGCGCGCAGGAATATGAAGCGAAGATCAATTCGGGCGATCTGGTGTCGATCGCCGAAGTGACGCGCGACCTGTTTCGCGCCGACGATCAGCCCGAGCAAAGCTATTCCGAGCGGCAGATCTTCGAAGCGGCTTCCTCGCGGCTGGCGCGGGAACTGGCGGCGATGGAAAAGACCGACGAGCCGGCGGCGTTGCGCAAGATCCTCGATATTTTGAACGAGCATGCGCCGAAGTATTATGAGGCGGCGGCGACGGCTACGGCCTGATTATCTTTGATTGAACGAATTGGCCGTCCCGTTTGGGGCGGCTTTCGTGTCAGGCCTTGGCCCATCCCGTGCCGGCGGGTTGCAAGCCGGCAAGGAAGGTGCCGGCGCTGTTGCGGTATTCCGTGCGCCGGGCATCGTCGAAGCGGCGCCAGGTGGCGTACATGTTGCCCATGCGCGGGTTGCCGGCGAAGCGCTGCTCGTTGCGGGCGAGGAAATCCCAGTATAGCGCGTTGAACGGGCAGGCATCGGGTCCGGTCTTCTGCTTCACGTCGTAGCGGCAGCGCTCGCAGTAATCGGACATCCGGTCGATGTAGGCGCCGCTGGCCGCATAGGGCTTCGACGCGATCATGCCGCCATCGGCGAACTGGCTCATGCCGACGACGTTTGGCAATTCGACCCATTCATACGCGTCGAAATAGACGACGAGGAACCAGTCGGAAATGGCCTGTGGCTCCACGCCGGCGAGCAGGGCGAAATTGCCGAGCACCATCAGGCGCTGGATGTGGTGAGCGTAAGCCTCTCGCCTGGTCTGATCGACGCTTTCGGCAAGGCAGCGCATCTCGGTGTCGCCGGTCCAGTAGAAATCGGGCAAGGGCCGGGTGGCGCCGAGCGCGTTGCGGGTCGCGAATTTGGGCATGTCCCACCAGTACATGCCGCGCATATATTCGCGCCAACCGATGATCTGGCGCACGAAGCCCTCGACCGAATTGATCATCACCGCGCCTCGGTCATAGGCGTCCACGGCCGCCTGGCATACTTCGAGCGGACATAGCAGGCCAAGGTTCATGCAGAGCGAGAGGCTGCTGTGATAAAGATAGTCCTGCCCCGCAATCATCGCGTCCTGGAAACGGCCGAAGTCGGGCAGGGCGGTATCGATGAACTGCGCCAGCGAATCGAGCGCCTGCTGGCGGGTGACCGGCAAGCCGAAGGGTTCGAGGTCGCCGAAATGGCTGCCGAAACGCCTGGCAACGAGCTCCAACACGGCTTGCGTGATCTCGTCCGGGGCGAAGCGCCTTGGCGCGGGGTAGTTGAGCCCGCGCGGCGGGGTTTTGCGGTTGTCGTGGTCGAAGTTCCATTGTCCGCCGGCCGGCTGGCCATCGGGGTTCATCAGCAGGCCGGTCTGCCGCCGCATGTCGCGATAGAAATATTCCATGCGCAGTTCGCGGCGGCCCTGTGCCCAGCCGTAGAATGCCGGCAGCGAGCAGACGAAGCGGTCGTCGTCCAGGATCTCGACCGGCAGGCCGGTGCGATCGGCCCATTCGTCCTGATGCTGACGCACGCGGTATTCGGCGCCGGCGACGGTGCGGATGGCGGTGAGTTTGTGCCGTTCGACCGCACGCCGGACTTCGCCGGTGAAGCTTTGAGTGTTGCCGTTCGCTTCGAGCTCGATGTAATCGACCGTCCAGCCCTCGGCGCGCAGGGCTGCGGCGAAATGGCGCATGGCCGAGAAGATCAGCGCGATTTTCTTCTTGTGATGGCGCACATAAGTCGCCTCGTCCCACACCTCCATCATCAACACGATGGCGCGCGTGCGATCGACATCGCGCAGGCTGGCGAGCGAGAGCGAAAGCTGATCGCCGAGCAGCGGAATCAGCGTTTTCATGTAGGACGGTCCGCAGATTGATTGGTCATGGCCAGGTGTTCCGATGGGGCGACACTGATGTTCTGAAGCCAATCTTTCGGGCGGCTGGATGTTCCTGGAGTCTTTTCTGAGCAAGACGGTGCCAAGTCAGTCGAGAGACTCTGAGCTGAGCGACCCGCGTTCCAAAAGGTCAGGCTGCGGCGCGTGACAGCCTATCGTTGATGGCGTCGCCGATGCCGCCGATGGGGATGGGCGCAACGGCGATGCAGGGCTGCGCCGCCGTGGATGCGCTATGCAGGCAAGCGTAAAGGCGCGCGGCGGCTTGCGTAAGGTCGCCGGTGAGGGACAGGCTGACGTCGCCGGCCACCGCGCCGAAGCCGATATGGAATTCATTGGGCGCAGCGACTAGCGCATCCAGCCTGAGCGGCTTGCCGGGGGCATAATGGCTGGCAAGCTGGCCGGGTGCTTCGATTACCGATCCCACATCCGGGGCTGCCGGGCTTGCGGTTCCCAGAATTGTGGTGATATCGGCAAGGCTGATGGGACCGGGACGCAGCATCTGCCAACTGCCGCCCGCGCGCGGCGCGACAATGGTCGATTCGATCCCTTGCAGGCAGGGGCCGCCATCGAGGATCAGATCGACATTGCCGCCCAGCGATGCCGCGACATGCGCAGCGGTGGTCGGGCTGACGGCTCCGCTGCGGTTGGCCGAAGGCGCCGCCAGCGCCAGCCCGGTCTGGGCCAGCAAGGCGCGCAAGATTGCATGCGCCGGGCAACGCAGCGCCACCGTGGGCAAACCGGCAGTGACCGCCGCTGCCAAGGCTGCGCCCGCGCGAAGCGGCAGCACCAGGGTCAGCGGTCCCGGCCAGAACCGTTCTGCCAGGGCGCATGCCCGGTCATCGAAATCGGCGAACCGCTGCGCGGCGGCCGCATCGGCGACATGCACGATCAAGGGATTGAAATCGGGCCGGCCCTTGGCGCGGTAGATAGCGGCCACCGCCGCGTCGCTGTCCGCGCGCGCCGCCAGCCCATACACAGTCTCCGTCGGCACCGCGACGAGGCCGCCGGCGCGCAGGATTTCTTCTGCTTCGTCAAGCGCCTGCGGCTCGGCGGCCAGGATGCGAGGCTGCTTGTTGTCGGCCATGCACTGCCGCTATAGGCCGGCCTGCCGCTTGCCAAGGAAAAGCGGCGCGCTTTCCCGCAGAGGCTTCCGATCGTGATCATTCGAAACCATCCCTTGACCCGCATTGCCGAAGCGCTGGAGCAGTTGGCGGCCAGGCCCGTCCCGGTGATCGACTGGCAAGGCGCACCTGCCTATGTCTGGGACCAGGCCGGGCCGCGGGTGGTGGCACGATTGCAGGCGCCGGCCTTGTCGCTGCTGCGCGGGATCGATGGTCAGAAAGCGATGGTTACGGACAACATTCACCGTCTTGCCGCTGGCCATGCCGCGCACGACATGCTGCTGTGGGGATCGCGCGGCATGGGCAAATCGGCGCTGCTGCGCGCCAGTGTAGTGGCGGAGCAGGCGGCATCGCCGGGATCGATCGCGCTGGTCCAGGTCGCCCCCGATGCGCTGTCAGGCCTGTCTGCGCTCTTCATGCAACTGGGCGCGCCCGATCGCCGGTTTCTGGTGTTCATCGACGATCTGGGGTTTGAAGATAGCGACGGCAGCGGCCCGCGCGCGCTGCGCTCGTGGCTCGAAGGCGGCGTGGAAGCGCGCCCGGCCAATGTCCGGCTAGCCGTCACCGCCAACCGCCGCGCGATCGTCGCGCGCCACGCCAGCGAGCAGGACGATCCGATCAACCCGCGCGATGCGGTGGACGACAAGCTGGCACTGGCCGATCGCTTCGGCCTGTCGATCGGCTTTCACAATTGCAGCCAGGACGATTATCTCGATATCATCGCGGGTTATGCCGAGGAACTGGGGCTGGTATGGCAGGCTGCGGATGCGCTGGAATGGTCACGCCGGCGTGGGGCGCGCTCGGGGCGGGTG
>CAXTOI010000083.1:0-8299 GCA_964245645.1 uncultured Novosphingobium sp.
GTCCCAATCGTCGATCCGCGCATGGGCGTGGCCGGCTTCGTGCGCGCAGGCGATGTGCGGCGCGAGCATGGATTCGCCGCAGAGGTGCAGCCGAACGACATCGGGCGTGGTTTCGGCGGCGGAGCCGTGATGCTGGGCAAGGTCGTCAATGAAGAAGGTGCGGCTGGGCTGGTATTCGGCGATGATGTCGCGGATTTTTGGACCTTTGGGGCCTTGGTTGGTGAAGACGCGCAGGTCGAAGCCATGGTCGGTCAATTGCCGGCTGCGGATCTCCTGGCGGTGGTCGAGGAGATTGGTCAGCACGACGACATCGGCGCGGGTGGCCAGTTCGCGCATGGCGTCGACCGCACCGGCGATCGGGAACTGGCGATGCATCTCGGTGTCGAAGAACAGGTTGAGCAAGCGCCATACTTCATCGTTGGCGATGACCTCGTTGGTGTCCAGGCGGCGCATGGCGTGGCTGAAGTCGTTGCCGGTCATGGCAAAGACAATGCCCTGCTGTTCGCGCAGCCAGTCGCGGAAGGGCGCGACCATATGCAGGAGGACCTCGTCGCAATCGCTGATGATGAGCGGGCGATTCATGCTTGGGCGCCTCCGCCAAGCGTATGGCGGGCAGCGACTAGGGCTTTGGGCGGCACGACCAGCGCGTCGGCAGCGGCGATGAGGTCGGGTTCGTGTGCGCCGAGGAAATCGAGCACGGCGCAATGCACTGCGGGGTCGGTCAGCCCTGCCCGCAACTCGTCCGGAGTGAGCCCGGTCAGCGACAGGAACCGCGCCGCCCGATGATCGTCGGCCATGACCCAGCCCAGCGCCGACAAGGCCAGCGCGGTGGGGTCGGCGGCCTGTGGTGATTCACGCTGAATGGTCCGGTCCTTTCGATCGATCTCGCCATGGTATATAGGCGCACCGGTGCGAAAGCGCACCCTGCTTGTGCCGGACTATACCGCCTCTCGCCCTTGACATTCTTTCCTGCGCGCCGCTTTTGCGCCGCAATCCTGGGCCACAGCGCCCTGTACCTGCCGGAGAGCATACCCATGGATCGCGCCGAAACCGAAGCCCGAATAGCCGAACTGATCGCACCGTTCAACAAGAAGGGCGTGGCGATCACCGATGGCGCGAGCTTTGCGGGTGATCTGGAATTCGACAGCCTGACGGTGATGGATTTCGTCGCCGCGATCGAGGATGAGTTCGATATCATCATCAGCATGAACCAGCAGGCCGAGATCGAAAATTACGGCCAACTGGTCGATGCCGTCGTCAAGCTGGGCAATGCATAATGTCCGAGACTCTCGAAAAGATCGACCTGTTTTCCAAGTTCGACGGCATGATCGCGCTGCGCGAAAGCGTGCGCGGGCCGGGGCGCGAGGATCCGTTCGGGCTGGTGATGGAACGGGTGATCTCGCCCACGGTCGCCATCTGCAACGGGCGCGAGACGATTTTGCTCGGCACTTACAACTACATGGGGATGACCTTCGACCCCGATGTGATCGCCGCGGGCAAGGCGGCGCTGGACGCGTTTGGATCGGGCACCACCGGCAGCCGCGTGCTCAACGGCACTTATGCGCCGCACAAGGACGTCGAAGCAGCACTGCGCGAATTCTATGGCTTCAATCACGCCATGGTGTTTTCCACCGGCTATCAGGCCAATCTGGGGATCATCAGCACGATCGCCGGCAAGGGCGACTACATCGTGCTCGATATCGACAGCCATGCCTCGATCTGGGACGGTTGCAAGCTGGGCGATGCCGAAGTCGTGCCGTTCAAGCATAACGACATCGTCGCGATGGAAAAGCGGCTGAAGCGCATTCCCGAGGGCGCCGGCAAGCTGGTGATCCTGGAAGGCGTCTATTCGATGCTGGGCGATATCGCGCCGCTGAAGGAGATGATCGCGGTCGCCCGCGCCAATGGTGCGATGGTGCTGGTCGACGAAGCGCATTCGATGGGCTTCATCGGCCCGAACGGGCGCGGCGTGGCTGAGGACCAGGGCGCGCTGGACGATGTCGACTTCGTGATCGGCACCTTTTCGAAGTCGGTCGGCACGGTGGGCGGGTTCTGCGTGTCGAACCATCCCAAGTTCGAAATCATGCGGATGGCGTGCCGGCCTTATGTGTTTACCGCCAGCCTGCCGCCATCGGTGGTCGCCACTGCGGCCGTGAGCATTCGCAAGCTGATGCATGCCGGGGCGAAGCGCGCGCATCTGTGGGAAAATTCGCGGGTGCTGCATGGCGCGTTGACCGCGCTGGGTTTCAAGCTGGGGACTGACGTGCCGCAAAGCGCGATCATCGCGGTGATCATGCCCGATCTGGAGGCCGGGGCGGCAATGTGGCAGGCGCTGATGAAGGAAGGACTTTACGTCAATCTGGCCAGGCCGCCGGCGACCCCGGCAAACATGACATTGCTGCGGTGTTCGCTGTGCGCGGAGCATTCCGCGGAGCAGGTGCAGGTGATCATCGGGATGTTCGAGCGGGCGGGGAAGAATGCGGGGATTATTTGACGGATGGGTTGCGGCATGCAGCGTTGCCCGCAAGTGTCATCGAACGGCCTTGGTTCAAGGCCGATGGCAACTCTGAAGAGGCGGTGGCTTTCAGGGACTGTCTGATCAGGCTGCGCAGAGACATGGGGGCAAAGGCGAGCCCGATGAACATGGCGGGGGCGATCATCGCGCCCCAGTAGAAATTGTCGTCGCGGCCGGCGATCATGAAGGCGGCGCCGTAGCCCAGATACAACAGCGTGGCGAAGGCGCCGGCGTGCGTGCGCCAGCCGGACCAGCCAAGGATCATCAAGAGCACCATCGGCCCGGCCGCCCAATGGGGGAGGAAGCGCAGGTTGCTCGACAAGGTGATGTCCGACAGCCAACCGCCGAGGCCGCGCAGCGCCATCCAGGAGGGCCCGGTGGGGTCGCTGGGGAGCGACTGGTGAGTGATGATGTGGATGTGGAGCGCGAGCGCGAGGAGGAACAGGATGGCAAGGTCGGTCCAGGCTTGTGCCTCGACCCATGCCTTGCGTGGGCCGCATAAGCAGCCATCAGCAAGACGAAAGGCAGGGTGTGTTCGCGGATCGCCAGGGCCAGCGCGGCGACGCACCAGGCCGCCAGCCATTGGCCGTGCCCCGGTCGATCATCGTCCGGCTTCGCGTCATCCTCCTCGGCAGGATCGGCGGGGCGGTGCAGGCCGAAGGACAGCGCGATGAGCATGCCGGCCCAGAGCTCGTGCAGGACGAAGTAACTGCGATTGAGGCCCAGCGCGGCGCCGGAACACATCAGGGCTATGGCCATGAGATGAAAGCGGTGGCCGCCGGGCTCCTGGGCCAGGCGTCTCCACCAGGCCCAAACGACCGCCAGCAGCAAGGCGATCGAGGCGACGATCTGGCCGGAGAGGCCGGCCCAGGCGTCGAGGTAGGCCAGCGTAGGCAGGCGGACGGCCACGGCGGGGCGGATCGGGTAATGCGCGCGGCGGTGTTCGGCGACGATGAAGCGGTAGTAGTTCTCGCCGTGCCGGATGCGGGCGATGGCGGCGTCGTAGAGAGCGAGGTCGTCGTCGCGGGGGCGGGGTGTGGCTTTGGCTTCGCCCAGCAGCGCGCCGAACGGCGGCGGGGTGGCGATCTGGGCGCGGCCGACGGTGATGGGAACGATGGCGGCTTCGATCAACAGGGCCACGACCAGGATCAGCAGGGTCAGCGCGCGGCGGCGAGGCCAATGGGCGAAGCGGTCGTATTCGGCGTGGTCTATCCCGGAGGCAGGCCCAACCGTATCCACGCCCATGTCAACACTCCCCCCAGCACCGCTGCGGCGACATATCGCAGCCATCCCCTACGATATGATTTACGGTCGTCCGTTTCGGCCCAGATGAGCGGGATGTGCGGCAGCGGCGGGGATTCCGGCGCGCCGCCTTTCTCGGGAAATTTTTCCTCGACCCGCCGCACGAGGCCCGGCAGGCCGCGCACCGTTTCCCACAAGCGGTGGAGGCCATCGGCGAGCGCCGCTTCGGGGCCGAGTTCGTCGCGCATCCAGGCCGACACGAAGGGCGCGGCGGTGTCCCACATGTTGATCGTGGGATCGAGCGAGGTGGCGAGGCCCTCGACCATCACCATGGTCTTTTGCAGCAGCAGCAGGTGCGGCTGGGTCTGCATGTCGAAATCGCGGGTGATCGCGAACAGGCCGTCGAGCATCTGGCCGACCGACAGCTCGGCCACCGGCTTGCCGCGCATCGGTTCGCCCACGGCGCGCAGCGCGGTGGCGAAATCCTCGACCGAGTGATAGGCGGGAACATATTGCGCTTCGAAATGGATTTCGGCGACGCGGCGGTAATTGCCCGTCGTCAGCCCGTGAAGGATTTCGCCCAGCCATACGCGGGCGCGGCGGTCGATGCGGCCCATGATGCCGAAATCGATCGCGACGATGCCGCCATCCGCTTCGACGAACAGATTGCCCTGGTGCATGTCGGCGTGGAAATAGCCGGCGTGGATCGCTTGCGTCAGGAAGGCGAGGACGAGCCGTCGGGCGATTTGCGGCAGATCGTGGCCGGCGGCGATCAGCGCGGCACGGTCCGAAATCTTGATGCCGTCGATCCATTCGAGCGTCATCACCCGGCCATTGGTGCGGTCCCAATCGATCGCCGGGATGCGGTAGCCGGGCACGCTGCCCACCGCCTCGGCCAGTTCGGAAGCGGAGGCGGCTTCGCGGCGCAGATCGATCTCGCGTAGCGTCCAGCGCTTGAAATTGGCGATGATCTGGCGCGGGCGCAGGCGCGACGCCTCGCCGCCCAGCGCTTCGAGATGCGCGGCGGCCCATTCATAAGTGGCGATGTCACGGGCGAGGCGATCGCGAATGCCGGGGCGCAGCACCTTGATCGCGACCTTGCGCCCTTCCAGGGTGACGGCGCGGTGGACCTGAGCGATCGAGGCGGCGCCGACGGGCGATTCTTCGACGCTGGCGAACAGCGCGGTCAGCGGACGGGCGAAGCTGGTTTCGATTTCGCGGCGAATCTGGGCGAAGGCCACCGGCGGCAGGCTGTCCTGCAGCAGCAGCAGATTGGCCTGCGCATTCTCGCCCACCAGATCGGGGCGCGTGGCAAGGGTCTGCCCCAGCTTGACTGCGGCGGGGCCGATCGCCTGGAAAGCGCTGGCGTAATCGGGCTCGCGCGGCTGGATCGTGCCGAAGCGGGCCAGGCGCATCAGGCTGCGCACGGGGGCGGGGACGCCCGGATCGGCTTCGATACCGCGCAGCGCGCCGTGGCGCGCGAGGATGCGGCCCCAGCGCAAGAGGCGAAGCAGGTGCATGGTCGCCGTGCTCACGCGGGGGATCAGACTTTCCAGCCCGAATGGATCGCGACGAGGCCGCCGAGCAGTGGTTCGACCTTGGTGCGGGTGAAGCCGGCGGCGCAGATGAGGCCTTCGAACTCGGCCATGGGGGGGAAGCGGCGGATCGATTCGATCAGGTAGCGGTAGGAGTCCGCATCGCCGGCGATCATCTGGCCGAGCTTCGGCACCAGCCTGTGCGAATAGGCGTCGTAGGCTTCCTTGAAACCGGGCCACTGCGTGGTCGAGAATTCAAGGCAGTAGAAGCGGCCGCCGAAGCGCAGGACGCGGTGCGCCTCGGCCAGCGCGCGGTCGATGTGGGTGACGTTGCGGATGCCGAAGGCGATGGTGTAGGCGTCGAAGAAGCGGTCGGGAAAACTGAGCTGCTCGGCATTCTGGCAGGACCAGACCAGATCGTCATGGCCGCGTTTAGCGGCGCGGGTGATGCCGACATCGAGCATGTCCTGGTTGATGTCGGACACGGTGACGGCGGCGCCGGCAGCCGCGAGGCGGAAGGCGATGTCGCCGGTGCCGCCGGCCATATCGAGGATGGCCTCGCCACGGCGCGGTTTGACGCGGCGGACAAAGCGGTCCTTCCACAAGCGATGCATGCCGCCGGACATGGCGTCGTTCATGATGTCGTATTTGCGGGCGACATTGGAAAAAACGGCGCCGACGCGGGCTGTCTTGGCGTCCTCGGGGATGGTTTCATAGCCGAAGGTTGCGGTCTGGGGTTCGCTCATGCGGGGGCTTTAGGGGAGATTTCGGGTGGCGGGAAGGCTGTTGGTTTGGAGGCGAGATCAAGCGGCGCACCGAGGTCGTCGGCATATCAGCGAACGAGAATGCCTTCACCCGCCTCGTCGGCGCTGCCTATTGCTTGACCTTCTCGTTCTTCCCGAATGACGCTTCGAACTGCTGCTGATCCGGCGGCAGCAGGTTTTTCGGCGCCTGCAGGTGGTCGGTTTCCACCGGCTTGATGGCGGGTGCCGGCGCTGCGCCGGGGGCGATGAGCCGCCAGATGATGCCGCTGGTGTCATCGCTCACCAGCAGCGAGCCATCCTTGCCCCAGCTTACCCAGGTCGGGCGGCCGTGGGTGTCACCATCGCCAGTCAGAAAGCCGGTCAGCACCGGGACCGGCAAGCCATGCGGGTTGCCATGATCGTCGAACTGCACGAACACCACGTCATAGCCGGAAGCAGGCTTGCGATTCCATGAGCCGTGCCGGGCGATGAAGGCGCCATTATCGAATCCCGCGCCGAGGCGTTCACCGCCATGCGTAAACACCAGGCCCAGCGCAGCGACGTGCGGGCCCATCGCATATTCAGGCTTGCGCGTGTAATCGGTCAAATATTCGGGCATCGGCGCTTCGACGCGGTTATCGATGACGTCTTTCCAATAGACCCACGGCCAGCCGTAATGCGCGCCCACCGGAACGTTAGTGAGATAATCGGGAACCAGGTCGGGGCCGAGTTGATCGCGCTCGTTCACCGTGGTCCACAATTCGCCACTGGCCGGATTCCACGCCAGGCCGTTGGGATTGCGCATGCCGGCGGCATATTGGCGGGCGTGGCCGCTGGCAAGATCGATCTCGTAGATCGCTGCGCGGCCGGCTTCGGCAGCCATGCCGTTAGCTCCGATGTTGGAGGAGGAGCCGATCGCCACGTAGAGCAGTTTGCCGTCGGGGCTGAGCAGCAGGTTGCGCATCCAGTGATTGCCGGCAGCGGGCAGATCCATGATCTTGCGCGGTGTGCCGGTCAATGTCGTAGCGCCCAATGGGTAAGCGAAGGCCAGCACGGCATTGTGATTGGCCACGTAGAGCGTGCCATTTCCCCAGGCCATTCCCGAGGGCGAGCTCAGCCCATCCTCATGCCGCAGGACGAAACGCTGATCGGCCCTGCCGGTGCCTTTGCTGTCGCGCAGCAGCATGATGCTGTCAGGCGAAGGCGTTTCGGCGCCGACGAAGCGCATGGCAAGGCGTTCAGCAAATCCCGTTATACCGCCCGAATCAGCTCCGCGCGGGCCACTTGTCTCGGCGACCAGCATGTCGCCATTAGGCAGGCTGAGCATGGTGCGCGGATGATCCAGCCCTTCTGCCCAACGGTTTACCGCCAGGCCGGGTGCCGGCGTGGGTGCCCGGCCGGTAGCCCAGCCGATCGTCTTGGCCAGCGACATGGTCGGGATGGTTTCGGGATGCGGATCGGCCAATCGGGGGTTGGTTCCCTCGAACAGGGCAATCGGCTGGTCGGTCGAATTGCCATGGAAGAGCCAGGCGACGACCCCGCCGATCAGGACGATACCGCCCAGGGCGATCAATAAATTGCGCATGAATGGTGACATGGGTCAGGAGATAGGCAAGCGGGACCCGCGCGACAAGCGGGGATAGGTGTTTCCGGCAGATGGCGGGGTTTGGCGAGCATAAGCTGAACCGGCATGTATTCTGCCTTTCGAGCCGCCAGGAACTCCAGGTTCATACTGTCCGTCAACGGGGGGTGAGGCGGACACGTTTGCTGAGGGTGGACCGGATCGCACTGGCGCTCAGGCGGACGCCAACCCAAGCGAAACATAGCGGGCAAGATGATGATCCTCGTCACCGAGCTGGTGATCGATCAACGTCAATCGTTTGGCATAATGCGACAGCGGCAGCTCCCAGGTCATACCGATGCCGCCGTGAAGCTGGATCGCCTCTTCGGCGACAAGTGCGCCGACCCGACCGATCGTGAATTTGGCGGCCGAAGCGGCCCGCTCGCGCGTGACGCGATCACCATCGAGCGCGGCGGCGGCATTGATCGCGGCCGAGCGCGCTTGCTCGATTTCCAGCGCGACCGTTGCCATGCGATGCTGCAGCGCCTGGAACTTGCCGATCGGAACACCGAATTGCTTGCGGGTTCGCAGATAGTCGAGCGTCGCGGCCTTGAGCATGTCCATGACCCCGACCGCTTCCCAGGCCAGCGCAACGATGCCGGCCGCGACCTGACACCGTACGACGGCGTGCGCGCGGAAATTG
>CAXTOI010000083.1:8309-10625 GCA_964245645.1 uncultured Novosphingobium sp.
AACCATTCGCGGCGACCAGCGTGGCCGGCGCCGACTGGAGTTTCAACTCGCCGCCGCGTCCGCCATCGATCAAGGGATAGCCGCGCATCGACAGCCCCGGGGTCCCGGGCTCGACAAGGAACAGCGCGATCCCCGCCGAATTGTTTGCGGCACCTGTGCTGCGGGCCGAGACGAGGATGTGCGTCGCCGCCTCGAGCTGCGTCACTACCGCTTTCGTGCCGGTCAGCGCCCAGTTATCGCCCGTCTTCTCGGCTGTCACTTCGACATCGGCGAGATCGTAGCGGCTTTGCGGCTCCTCATGCGCAAAAGCGAGGATAGCCGTACCTGCGATCGCATCGCCGATCAGCGGTCGATACCCGCCCGCCTTCGCCAGCGTCCGGCCCGCCATGGTCAGACCGAGGAACGGTTCGATCACCAATGCACGACCCAGCTGCTCGAACACCGCGCCGATGTCGAAGCCGGTACCGCCGAATCCGCCCGCCGCCTCGTCGAACAGGGCGGCGGGGATACCGAGTTCGGCAAAAGCTCGCCAATGGTCGGCCGACCAGCCGGCGCCCGAGCCGCTGATCGTGTGGCGCGCATCGAGCGGATAGCGCTGCGACAGGTAACGGCCAAGCCCGTCAGCCAGCATCTGCCGCTCTGATGAGTGGGTGAAGTCCATTGTCAAAGCTCCAGGATCGCCTTGGTGATGATCTCACGCTGGATCTCGTTGGAGCCGCCGAAGATCGAGAGTTTGCGGTTGTTGAAATAAGCGGGAGCGATGGGCGCCGCATAATCGGGGCCAACCGGCTCGCCGTTGAACCCATCGTCGAGCGCCTCGGCCACGAACGGCTGCGCATAAGGGCCAAGCGCGCGGCGGGTCAGGCTCGTTATCTCCTGCCGGATCTCGGTGCCACGGACCTTCAGCATCGAGCTTTCCGCCGTCGGCGCCTGGCCAAGCCCTGCCGCGGCAAGCACGCGCAGGTTCGTCGTCTTCATATTCTCCAGGTCGATCTCGACGCGGGCAAGCCTTGCGGCGAAATACGGGTCCTCGGCAAGCGGCCGGCCACCCTTGCGCTGAGTCCTGGCGATATGCACCAGCCAGTCGAACGCCGCCATCGATCCACCGACGCCAGCGATGTTGGTGCGCTCGTAAGTCAGCAGATATTTGGCGTAAGTCCAGCCCTTGTTCTCCTCGCCGACCAGATTGGCGGCCGGCACGCGGACATCGGTGAAAAAGACCTCGTTGACCTCGCGCTCGCCATCGAGGAGCAGGATCGGGCGGACCTCGACGCCGGGAGACTTCATGTCGATCAGCAGGAAGGAGATCCCCTCCTGTTTTCGGCCCGCGGTGGAGGTACGCACCAGGCAGAAGATCATGTCGGCATATTGACCCAGTGTCGTCCAGGTCTTCTGCCCATTGACGACATACTCGTCGCCGTCGCGGACCGCTGCACATCTGAGGCTGGCCAGATCGGAGCCGGCGCCCGGCTCGGAATAACCCTGGCACCACCAATCAGTGCCGTCGAGGATACGCGGCAGCCAATAGGCCTTCTGCTCGGCCGAGCCATATTTGATCAATACCGGCCCGAGCATCGAAACCCCGAAGGGGATGATCCGGGGCGCATGCGCGAGTGCCGTCTCGACGTCGAAGATGTAGCGTTGCGCAACGCTCCAGCCAGGGCCGCCATGCTCGACCGGCCAGTGATTGCCGAACCAGCCACGTGCATTGAGCGTGGCGTGCCAGCCCTCTAGATCCTGTTTGCTCAGCCGCTTGCCGGAGCGCACCTTGTCGGCCAGCCCGGGCGACAGCTTTTCCTCAAGGAAGACTCGGACCTCCTGGCGAAAAGCTTCCTCTTCGGGTGTAAAGTTCAGATCCATCAGATGAGCCTTTCGAGCGTTTGACCGGCCGAAGCCCGATCGCAAAGCAGCTTGGACAAGGCGAAGTCGGCACCGAGCCGGTCGCGGTAGCGATCGAGTCCGTCGATCACGGTGTTGAGCCCGATCCGGTCAGCCCAGAACATCGGCCCGCCGGTATGGCGCGGCCAGCCATAGCCGAACGCCCACACTACATCGATATCGGAGGCGCGCTGAGCAATCCTTTCTTCCAGGATCTTCGCGCCCTCGTTCACCATCGTGTAGAGGGTGCGCACGGTGATCTCCTCGTCGGTGATCTCGCGCGGCGTGGTGCCGGCGCTGACGCGGAATTCCTCGACGATCCGCGCCGTCACGGGCGAGGGGGTGGGGCGGCGGCGGTCGTCATAGTCGTAGAAGCCGTCCATTGTCTTCTGCCCCCACCGGCCCCTGTCTCAGAGCGAGTCCTGCAGCGTCACGATG
>CAXTOI010000084.1:0-4186 GCA_964245645.1 uncultured Novosphingobium sp.
GGAACTTACAAGACTTGACCCCGACAAATCCTGCATCACCGCAATCTGCTGTCAGATGTAATACTCGTCATAATGGCTTTGTCCGCCATAGCCGAAGCCATAGTCGCCGCCGCCAAAGCCGCCATGATAACGGTTCAGCACGGTGCCGATGCAAGGCGAAGGTTTGAGCAGTTCGATCGCATCGCGAACCTGCCGCGCGGTCGTCCGGCCTTCCTCGACGACCAGCAGATAAGCGTCGATCGACTGCATCACGATCGCGGCATCGTCATTGGCAAAGGCCGGCGGCAGATCGCACAGGCAGATGACGTTCTCGTTCATCCCGCGCATCGCGGTGACCAGCGCCTGCATCCGCTCGCCTGCCAGCAGTTCCGCCGATGAATCACTGGTCGGGGTCGACGGATAGACGGTCAGCCCGGTGTGCGGCACCCGGTAAGCCGCGGCTTCGAGCGAATCGATGTCCCCGGTCAGGAAGGCATTGATCCCCAACCCCGGCGGAATGCCAAAGCTCTCGGCCACCGATCCGCGCCGCAGATCGAGATCGAACAACAGCGTCCGCGTACCCGGAATGCGCGACAGCGAGGCCGCCAGATTGGTCGACATGAAAGTCTTGCCCACGCGCGGCGTGGCCGAGGTTACGCCGATGATCTTCCAGTCGCGCGCCTTCATGATCTTCATCATCTGGGTGCGCAGCAGGTTGAACGAGCGCGACCGCCGATCCCTGCTGTTGAAGCCGAAGATGGTCGCCGAAGAGACCACATCGATGGTCTGCCCGCTTGCCCCGCCATTCAGGATCGCCGGAATCGGCGGCATGACCGCCGAATACTCATTATCGAATGTCTGGGAAATATTCACGCTTCACTACCTTGCTCGGTCATCGCAGCTTCCTTTCGCTTGAAGATCGCTGCAAGCTTCGTGCGCAGACTGCGCGGCGGCCGCAGCGCCCCTTCGGAAAGCACGGGGATAACCGCCAGCGGCGCCACGCCGACGAGTTTGGTCAAGGCCGACACGCTGCGAATCGGGCGATTGAACATCTCCACTGCGAGGGCGAGAACGAAACCTGCCACCAGCCCCAGTGCAATTCCACCCAAAATCAGCACCGGGCGGTTCGGCGATGTCGGCGTGTCGGGGGTGACCGGCGGCTCGATCAACGTCAGCCGCTCGCCCAGTTGCTCGTTCGCCAGCTTGACCACCGAACGCGCGCTGAGCAGATTATTCGACACCTTGCCCAGTTCATCGCGCAGCAGTTGCGCCTTGGCGGTCAGCTGGGCGACGTGCTGCGCAACGACCGGACCGCGCGACTGCGCGGTTGCGATCGCCGCGGCACGCGACAGCGACGACCCGCGTGCCGCCTCCAGCTGGGCAATGGCCTGGTTGTTGGCGCTGATCTGCAGCTGGACCGGCGCGGTTATGACCGTGGACAGAGTGGTCTTGGCATTGGCCTTGGCCGCAGCCAGCCTGATTTCCGCCAGCTTGACGTCCGGATAATCATCCGAATATTGCGCCTTGACCGCCGCCAGCTGCGCCTCGGCAGCCATGACGCCTGCATCCCGGCCAAGCCCGATGCCGCCGAGTTGCGATTGCAGTTGCACATTCTCCCGGCGCAAACTGGCGATCTGGCTTTCGTAATCATTGCCGCCAAGCGAAATCATGCCCAGGCCACCGGCGTTGGCGAGCGCCGAGCCATTGTCGCCGGTTATCTGGTTGATCTGCGCTTCCTGCTCCGCGACCTGGGTTTGCAATGCGGTTTCCTGGTCTTCGAGGAAATGCACATTGGCCTGCGCTTCGCTTTGCGTCTGCGAGGCGTCGAGGCGCAACAGCCGATCGACAAAGGTCTGCGCGACCAGTTGGGCCTGCGCCGCAGCGGGATAATCGAAGGTCAGCTGAAACGCGATCGACCCGGCATTCTGGCCGCCCTGCGATTTGATTTCGGCGTCCACTGCGCTGATGTCGGTCGCCGCGCGGATGCGCTCGACCAGCACCGATAGCGGCTGCTTGCGGTCGTTGGCATCGTAGAGATTATTGGCCTGGATCAATCCGACCAGATCCGGCCGCGACAGGATCTGCTGGCGGATCTTGGCGATGCGCCGGTCGATCACATTGTCGAGCGAGGCGCTGACCGTCGAATTGGGCAGGTTCTGCGATTCGACCAGTAACTCGGCCTTGGCCCGGTAGCTCGACGGGATCAGAAAGGCCGCGGCGATGCCGATCAACGTGATCAGCACGGCCGGGATGATCACCAGCCAGCGCCGCTGCCACAGGATCACCGGCAGGTTATTCAGCAGATTGGATGATTCCTGATCCTGGTCATTGGAAAAGCCCGTGGCTTCGGTCATCGAGCATCTCCAAAGCGTACCAGAATGCCAAGCGATCCCCCGAAATCAGCCGAAGAGCGATTGAGGTCACCGCCGATAAGTTTGCGGTAATGCGTCGAGGCCACGAAGTGAATGCGCTGGCTCAATTGGCGATCATAACTGGCGCCAAACGTGACATAGCTGTTCGCGTAGCTCACCGATCCGGGGAAGCGCACGTCGATCGGCTGACCATTGCGCGAATACTGCCCGTTGGCCGTAATCGTCGAACGCTCGGACAAGCGGTAGGAATAGCTCAGGCCGACCGCTTTGGAATTCACCGTTCCGGTAACGCCGGTGGGCAGCACGGCTTCGCTGGCAGTCAGGCACAGGGAAGAGCGTGGACCCGGCCGGCACAGCTGGATATTGCCGGTGAAATTGGTCCGTTTGCTACCCAGCGATTGGTCGGAAAAGGACACGCCCGCCGCACCGGACACATTCCATTTGTCATTCAACTGATCCCGGAATGTGCCCTGCAGGCTATACACCCGGGAGTTGCCGAACAGCCCCTGATAGTCATAGCGCGATGCCGAAGCCTGCACCCCAAGCTGAAGTCGCGCCGATACCTTGCGCGAATAGCCAAGCCCACCACCATAACCATTGTAATTCGACGCCAGATTCAGCCCGCTATACCCGCCATAATGGCTATGATTGAAATACGCATTCGCGGTCAGAGAGTCATAAGCCGACAGCGAATAACCCGCATCGCCGCCGAAGGAAATCGTGCTGCGACGCGCCCTGGTGCCGACGAGAGCGATATCGGGGCCAGTGGTGACAACCGGTGGCGTCGTGGTGGTGGTGGTGGTGGTGGTCGTCGTGGTCGTGGTCGGATTGGTCACCGTGGTGAAGCTGTCGAAGCCGCCGACGATCGAACTGTCATAGCGCGCATCGGCATGGACGGTCAGGCGCGAGCTGAGCGTTCCGGAGTAGTCAAGCACGCCGCCATAATCGTTGCTATCGGCATAGTCGTGGAAATAGTGCTGATAATTCAACAGTCCCGACAGTGAGATGATGCTGTTCTGGGCGACCAGGCTGATGACCGGCCGGACATTGACCTGAACATAAGCGCTGCCCCGGTCGTTGCCGGTTTCGGAAAAAGGATTGCTCGACCAGCCGACGTTCGCGTTGACGTCGGCGCTGGTGCGGATTTCATCATCCGCAAAGGCAATTTGCGGCAGGGCAAACAGAACCCCGGCGATCGATATTTGCATTACAACGCATGAACGCAGACCAAACCGCTGGCCCTGCCTCATGGCACGATCACCGTGTCCCCGCTCTCGAGCTCAGGCAGATTGGCCATATCGCGCGCCGAGGCATCGCCCTTGAAAATCCGCGACAAGCGCACCTTGATCGGGGTGATGTGGCCATCCCCCGTCTTGCGCAGCACCAGCACATTATCGACATTGGCGAACTCGGCCGGGCCGCCGGCCATGATCAATGCATCGAGCACATTGACATAGCGGCTGGGGGTGAAGGTGCCAGGCGACTTGACCTTGCCGGTTACCGCGAACTGAAAACCGCCGGCGCCTTTCACGCTTACCGTGACCGTCGGCACATTGTCGCGATACTGCGTCTTCAAGCCATTGGTGATGTCGGCGGCGACCTGGCTGGGCAGCCGGTTGACCGCCACGATCTGGCCCACCAGCGGAAATGTGAAAGTGCCATCGGGCAGAACCCGGACCTCACGCTGCAGACGTTCTTCACCCCATACGTTGACTTCCAGATCGTCGCCGGAATTGATGCGGTAAGCCTGGGACTGCGCCAACCCCGTCGCTGCTTCGGCAGTGGCTTGAGCGCCGCTCGCCTCGCGGGTTCGGTTCAGCCGCCGCACTCGGCTC
>CAXTOI010000084.1:4196-5243 GCA_964245645.1 uncultured Novosphingobium sp.
AAGACAAAGTCCCGCAGCCCCCCCCAGGGTTGCCAAGTTTGCAAAAAGGCGCATGTTTTTCCCCGACTTTAAGGTCATGTCAGCTTTAGCGCACAAACGTGTCATTTTGCTATATAAAAAATCGCGTACTGTCGCTTAACCGGTTAATACCTACGCCTCATCTCGGCGATTGGACCACCTTTCCGGCCAACACTTCTTAGTTATTGCGATAGACCGCCGAGGCCTATTAAGGCATGTGCCGCTGTGGATTACCTCCTGTTTTTGAGCAATATCGGTCCATGCGCAAACCCAATTTCTGTATTTTTTCCATCGCTGCTGTGGCATTGACCCTTGCCGGTTGCCAGTCGGCCGATACCATCGCCGCCAACCAGGCTGCGCATGCCCAGGCCGACCTCGACCAGGGCCGCATCATCGACGCTCAGAAAGCCATCGGCAAGGCGATCGCAGCCCGCGATGACGTGCTCGACTACTGGCTGCTCAAGGCGCATATCGATCTGCGAGCGGATGATCGGCCAAGTGCCTTCAGCGACTATGAATATGCAATCCAGCTCGATCACGGCAATATGGAAGCATTGCAGACCTTGTGCCAGATCGGCCTGACCGGGGGCGGGCCCGAGGCGGTTGAGCGCTATGCCGACCAGCTGCTGGTGTTGACTCCCGGGGCTGCCGCTGCGCTCAGCGCAAAGGGCAATGTCGCGCTGGTGCGCCACGATCTGGACGGCGCGGATGGCTTCGCCGACAAGGTGCTGGCGCAGGATCCGCAGGATTTGCTGGCACTGTCGCTGAAATCGCGCATCCTGGTCGCTCGCGGCCGGTTTGCCGATGCGGCGGCGCTCATCGAAAAGACGCCGGACACTCCCAACAATTCGCTGGCGAAACTCAAGCTGCTCAAGGATGTCTATGTGCAGGCCCATGATCGGCCGCAGTATGATCAGACCGTCCGGCGACTGGCCGCCGCTGCGCCGAATGATCCGCAAGCGCAACTCGATTACGCCGACATCCTGTATCAGGATGGCCAGAACGACCTTGCGCGCAGCGTCATTCACA
>CAXTOI010000084.1:5253-10586 GCA_964245645.1 uncultured Novosphingobium sp.
AGACCATGGCTGCCAATCCCGACAATCTGCAGGTCGCGGCCGGCGCCTTGAGCGTGTGGATGGAAGCGGGAGCGCAGGCACTCGATCCCGGCACGATGATCGCCGATGCCACGCGCCTGTCGCTGCTGATGAAAGCCGATTATGCTCAGTTCGCTAATGAGACCGGGCATCCCGGCATCGCTGCGGCCATTCTGCAAGGCGCGGATCAGGGCGACCCGGACGCGCAGAATTCGAATGCCAAGGCGGCGCTGGCTTATGCGGGCGGGATAACCGGCCATCTTCCCGAGGCGCTGAAACAATTGCAGGCCATCCTGGACGACGATCCGGACCAGCCCTGGGCATTGCTGGCGCACGCCCGATTGCTCGCCGCCTCGCATGACTATTCCAATGCCGTTCGCGACGCGCGGCTGCTGGTGGCGAATGACCCCGCCAACGCCACCGCACGCCTGGCGCTGGCGGAAATCCTCAAGGCCGGCGGCAATGCCGACTTCAGCGATATGGCGCTGCGCGAAGGCCTGCGCGCGATACCCACTTCCACGCGTCTGGCCGCACGGCTGGCCGCAACCCTGGCGGCGCAGGGCAAACGGGATCAGGCCGCGCAGGTGGCCGTGGATCTGTTTCGCACCGATGCCATGGACCAGCGCGCCAAGACCTTGTTGCAGACTTACGCGGGTTCGGTTCCGGCCGGTACGATGACGTCCGATCGGTAAAGCGGATACATGCAACGGCGCGCGTGTAGGTGGTTTTCCGAGTTTGCATGCGTTGCATCCGACCGTAATAATCGATTGTGCAGATCGCCGGGTGCACCGGTTTGGAATGCGGCGAAAATCGAATTTGACCGCAGGCTGAGCAATTGGGTATTCGCGACGAAATCGGCGCTTCAGGAGTAATGCAGGACTTCATGGTGGCGGAATTCTGAATGTTGTGGCTGGCCCTGTGGAGCGCAGCCTTCGCCGCTCTGGGTTTTGCGGCGCTCGTCACTTGGCGGTTGACGCTGTTGCGGCGTGCAAGTGGCTCGGCCGCGCTGGCGTTGGCGCTTGCCGGTATGGCGATATGGTCGGCCTCGCTGCTGTTCGCTTATTTGCCCGTGTCCGTCTTCGGCAAGATCATTCGCGACCTTGCCTGGCTCGGCTACCTCTTCGCGACCACCCGCAGCTTCGATCAGGATGCCCAGACGCGGCGCAGGATCGCCGGCACCATCCTGCTGCTCGGCGCCTTGTCGATTGCGCGGGCTATCGTCACCGCCGCCGTGCCGTCGGTCCAGAGCGATACGGCGCACGACCTGATGCTGCTGTCACTGGTCATGGGCTGGCTGGTGCCGATCGGCGGGGTCTTCTTCGTCCACCTGCTATATCGATCGCTGACCTCGTCGAGCGGCTCGGGTTTTCGGCTGATCCTGATCGCGCTCGGCATCATGTGGGCGTTCGATATCAATCTGGTTACGGTGACCTTGCTCGGCTTTTCCCAAATCGTCTTTCTGGTGATTTTCCAGAGCGTTTTCGCATTGCTGCTATTGCCGGTCTTCGGCCTGGCAGCGCGGCGCAATCAGCGCTGGAAAGTCACGCTGTCGCGCAAGGCCGCCACCAGTTCGGTCTTGCTGATGGCCATCGGCTCTTATTTCGTCGCCGTCTCTGCCATCAGCCGCGCTTTGATGTGGGCGGCCAACAACGACGATATCGACAAGATCATCCTGGCGCTGGCATTGGCGCTGGCATTTGCGGTGATCGCGTTTTTCCCGCGGATCGGACGATGGCTCAAGAAAACCCTCCTCGAGCATCTGTTCGAGCATCGCTACGATTACCGCGCCGAATGGCTCCGCTTCAGCGCTACGATCGGCGACCGCAGCAAGGCCGGACTGTCGCCCGAGGAACGCATCATCCGTTCGGTGGCCGATGTCACCGAATCACCGCGCGGGCTGTTATTGCTGGTCAACCGTGGGGTGGAACTGCAGATTGCCGGGTCGCTGAACTGGCAATATGCCGCGCCGATCGGCCAGGATCTGGCGGTCGATCCCGCCTGGCTGCGGTTTCTCGGCCGAACCAGCCGCATCGTCACGCTCGATGAGATCCGTGACGACGACCTGGGTCCAGGCGACGACCTCGTCCCCAACTGGCTGCTGAGCGCCGAAAGCGCCTGGGCGGCGGTGCCGCTGGTCCGTGGCGAAACCCTGCTCGGCGTGGTCGTCCTGGGGCGTCCGGCGTTCAGTCGCATGCTGGACTGGGAGGATTTCGACCTGCTCAAAGTGCTTGGCCAGCAAGTCGCGATGCATATGGCCGATGCGCAGAGCCAGGCCGAGTTGGAGCAGGCCCGCCAGTTCGACGAATTCAATCGCCGCTTCGCCTTCATCATCCACGACATCAAGAACGTGGTCAGCCAGCTTTCGCTCGTGGCGAGCAATGCCGCAGAGCATGGCGCCAACCCCAGGTTCCAGGAATCCATGGCCAAGACGCTGGCCAGCGCAACCGCCAAGATGACCGTGCTGCTGTCGCGCTTGTCCGCTGACGGCCCGATCAGCCCGACACTCGACCGCGTCGACCTGCGCGGCTTTCTGACCGAGATTACCGATACCAGGCAAGGCCAGCATCCGATCAAGCTGGTGATCAAGGATGATTGCCGGGTCAGCGCGGATGCCGAACAGCTGCGCCAGGCGATCGATCACTTGATCCAGAACGCCATCGAAGCGAGCCCGGCCGGGATGCCGATCGAGTTGTCGCTTGCGCAAAAGCGCGACAATGCCCACATCATCATCAGGGATCAGGGCGTGGGCATGTCCCAGGAGTTCGTGCGCAAACGATTGTTCAAGCCGTTTGCGTCGACTAAGCAAGGCGGATTTGGTATCGGCGCTGCCGAAGCCAAGGCGCTGATCGAAGCAATGGGAGGGGAACTGGACGTGGTGAGTGATGAAGGAGCCGGAACTCAGTTCGCGATTCTGCTCCCGCTGCTGACTTCCGCACCGCGCGCAGCCGCAATCGCCTGATGGCCAAGCCGCCGCTCAAGCCGCGATTGTTGGTTGTCGAAGACGATGCCGGGTTGGCAGACCAGCTGGAATGGGCATTCACCGCTTATGACGTGATGGTCGCCGGCAATCGCAAGGCCGCATTGGCCGCAATCAAATCCCACCATCCGGCAGTGGTTACGCTGGACCTCGGCTTGCCGCCCGATCCCGATGGCACCAGCGAAGGCTTTGCCACGCTGGAGGAAATAATCACCGCCAGCCCTCAAGCCAAGATCATCGTTGCCTCGGGCCACGAGGCGCGGGAGAGCGCGCAGCACGCGATCGCGCTGGGCGCCTTCGATTTCTACGCAAAGCCGATCAACATCGCCGAGCTGAGCCTGATCGTGGCCCGGGCCTTCCATGTCCACGCGCTGGAAGGCGAAAATCGCCAACTTTCGCTGACCGCGGTGCCGACCGAAGGCATCATTACCGGCTCGGCGGCGATGACCGAAGTGCTGCGGACGATCGAGAAAGTGGCGGATTCGGACGCTACGGTGATGCTGCTCGGCGCCTCGGGCACCGGCAAGGAACTGCTGGCCAAGGCGATCCACAGCAAGAGCGTCCGCTCACGCGGGAATTTCGTCGCGATCAATTGCGCCGCCATCCCCGACACGCTGCTGGAAGCCGAATTGTTCGGCCATGAACGCGGCGCCTTTACCGGCGCGATCAAGACCACCGCGGGCCAGATCGAAATGGCGCAGGGCGGCACGCTGTTTCTCGATGAGATCGGCGATGTCCCCGCTGCGACGCAGGTCAAACTGCTCCGCTTTTTGCAGGAACGGGTGATCGAGCGCGTGGGCGGGCGCAAGAAAATCGCGATCGACGCGCGGGTGGTCACCGCTACGCATCAGGACCTCAAGCAGCTGATGGTGGAAGGACGGTTTCGCGAAGATCTTTACTTCCGCCTTGCCGAAGTGGTGGTAAATGTGCCCGCGCTCGCCCAGCGCGGCAAGGATGCGGTGTTGCTGGCACAGTTCTTCCTGCAGCGGAACCGCGAGAACGGCCGCACCAAGGCGCGCGGCTTTACCCCCGAAGCATTGGCCGCGATCAACGCGTGGCCATGGACCGGCAATGTTCGTGAACTGGAGAATCGGGTCAAGCGCGCCACGATCATGGCCGACGGAGTCATGCTCACGCCGCGCGACCTGGATCTCGATCAGGACAGCCCGGCAGGGGAATCGCTGGAATTGCGGATTGCACGCGAGCGAGCCGACCGCACGGCGATCACCAATGCCATCGCCGTCAACCAGGGCAATTTGTCGGCGGCAGCGCGCGCCCTCGATATCTCGCGCCCCTTGCTGTACCAGCTGATGACCACTTACGGCATTTCGAAAGGCTGATTCTTTTCGCGCAACTCGTTTACCAAAATTTATCTCTGGCCGAACTACGTTTCAGGTTTATAGACGTGACAACAAGAACATAGCGCCCATTGTGAGTTTCCGGTATCAACTAACCACGCCAGCCGATTCTGGACGGAGCGATGGCGCCAACGGATCCAAACAATAGCATAGCGCGTAATTTTACGAATGGCGCCATCGGCTCGGCGTCGTAAGTAGCAGTTAGAGGGACTTATTGTGGAAACTGTCTACGACTGGCTGACCGTTGCCATATTTGCCGGCCTGATAACGCTGTTCCTTCAGCGCTCGTCGATGGCTGAACCCGTCGATACGATCTACCATTATTTTCCCCCGGCGATCGGTTGTGCGATCGCCAATTATTTCGGCAATCAGGGCGAAAACATAGTCGCCGTTGTCATCATCGTCGCGATTCTCGGTTACGTCTGGTTCGTGCTGCGCCCGCTGGCACACTGGAAACCCTAGGACTTTCGGTAATGACCAACGCCTCCTCGCCTTACCTGAACGACGCGCCGTTGCCGTATTCGGACGGGCGCTTGCGGGCCGGCGACATTGCCGGTAATGCAGCGGCCAACGCTGATGCGTGGCCGAAGGGCAGGCTTGCCGGCGGTCAAAGTCAGGACAGGTCTGAAAAAAAACAAATGATGACCGACCCCGCCGAGTCTTCGGCCAGCAGCTTCGCCACCGTAGGCGACGCATTTCGATCGAGCCTGATCCTGGCCATCGGCGTGCTGGCATTCTTCCTGCCGACCATGATCGATGTCGCCCGTACCAGCTGGTCGACCGATCAGGGCGCGCATGGCCCGATCGTGCTGGTAACCGGCGTCTGGCTGCTATGGGGAGAACTGCGCGGCGCCCCGCTGGTGATCAAACCCGGCTCGACCAGGCTGGTAATCGCACTGCTAGTCCCCGTCCTTCTGGTGTTCATGGCCGCGCGTATTTCCGGGATCATCGAGATCGAAGGGTTTGCGATGTACGGCACG
>CAXTOI010000085.1:0-9988 GCA_964245645.1 uncultured Novosphingobium sp.
GTGTTGGATCGGATCGCCCGGGGACTTGCGCCGGGGAACAGCCGGCTCGCCTCGCTCGGCGCCGGAGTTCGCCTCGGTCTGTCGCACCGCATCTCGATCTGTGTCGAAGTGGTCAAGGATGTCTGGTCGGTCACCGACAACGACAATGGCCGAAAATCCTTCCGCGGCCTCTTTGATCTGGGAATTCACCTATGATCGCCAAACTGCATCGCCTGCGCCATCGCCGTCACCTCGTCAGGGGCGCACTGCTGGCCACGACTTTTCTAGGCGGCCAGGCGCTGGCACAGGCCCTGCCTACGGGCGGGACGGTCGTAGCGGGCGGCGCAACCATTTCGCGACCCAGCGCCACCACCACGCTGATTCAGCAATCGACCGCCAAGGCGGTCATCAACTGGACCGATTTCTCGATCGGCCAGGGCAATGCGGTCGTCTTCCAGCAACCCAATGCCGGCTCGATCGCGCTGAACCGGGTGACCGGCAATAACGGCTCGGCGATCGAGGGCGCGTTGCGGGCCAACGGTCAGGTCTGGCTGATCAACCCCAATGGCATCGTGTTCGGCAAGGGCGCCACTGTCGATGTCGGCGGGCTGCTGGCGACCACCGCCGATATCCGCAATGCCGATTTCCTGGCCGGCATTTACAATTTTTCCGGACCCAGCCAGGCGGCGATCGTCAACGAGGGCAAGCTGAAGGCCGCGGTGGGCGGGTATGTCGGGCTGGCGGCGGCGCGGGTCGACAATCAGGGGTTGATCGAGGCCGATGTCGGCACCGTCGCGCTGGCCGCCGGGCAGGCTTATACGGTCGATTTCACCGGCGACAATCTGCTCAAGTTCACCGTCACCGCACCGGTAACCGGCAACGCCTCGGGCAGCCCGCTGATCGCCAATTCGGGGACAATTTCGGCGGTTTCCGGGCAGGTCGCGCTGACTGCCCGGGCCACCCGCGATGTGCTCGACAATGTCATTGACACCAGCGGCATCGTCGTCGCCACCCGCGCCCGCGCCATGGGCGGCGAGATCGTCTTCGATGCAGGCGATACCGGGTCAGTGACGATCGGCGGAACGGTCGATGCTTCGGGCCGTGGTCCCGGCGGGACCGGCGGCACGGTAATGGTGCTGGGCGAGAATGTCGCGCTGACGCCGAAGGCGCTGATCGACGTGTCAGGCGATGTGGGCGGCGGCACGGTCGATCTGGGTGGGCTGGCGCACGGCGCCGGCGCGCAAAACGCCGAAACCGCCAGCGTGGCCAAGGGCGCGACGGTGCTGGCCGACGCCATCACCTCCGGCGCGGGCGGCAACATCGTCGTCTGGTCGCAGCAGGGCACCAGCGTCGCCGGCACATTGAGCGCGCGGGGCGGTGCACAGGCGGGCGACGGCGGCTTTGTCGAGACCTCCAGCCACGGCATCCTGGCGGTCGCGGCCGACGCGGCGATCAGCACCACCGCCGCGCACGGCCTTGCCGGCACCTGGCTGCTCGATCCTTACAATGTCACCATCGGCAATGCGACGGTGAACGGCACTTACACAGGCGGCTATTTCACCCCGAGCGCCAGCGGCGCGACAGTGGATGCCTCGGCAATCGATGCTTCGCTCAATGCCGGCAACAACGTGACCATCCAGACCGGTTCGAGCGGGTCGGAAGCGGGCAACATCACCGTCTCTTCGGCCCTGGCCAAAACCGCCGGCGCCGATACCACGCTGAATTTGAATGCCGCCGGCTCGATCCTGGTGTCGGCGCCGATCACCTCGACCACCGGCGCGCTCAGCCTGGATTTCACCGTAGGCAGCAACGTGACGATCAACAGTCAGATCGCGGTGAATAGCGCGATCAGCGGCGGTCAGATCAATTTCTACGGTGGCAACGGCAGCGGCTTCACGCAAGGCGCAGGCGCGACGATTGCTACCTCGGGCGGCCAGCGGCTGTTTATCCAGACCGACACGATCGCCTTGAACGGCGCTGCCGGATCGATCACCGGCACGGGTGGCGTCACGCTCCAGCCGGTGCAGGAATCGACGACGGTGGGCCTGGGCACGGGCGCGGGCAGCTTCAGCCTCAGCAATGCCGCGCTGGCGACGCTGAGCGGGTTCAGCGGTGTGCAGATCGGTTACTATTACGACACCGGACTGGTGTCGCTGGGCGGACCGATCGCTTTCTCGGTGCCGACCACGATCTACAGCGCCGGCTCGGGGTCATCCGGGATCACCGCTGCGGCCACTACGGCGCTTACCGTCGCCGGTGGCGGGCAGTTGAACCTGCAATCGGCGGGCGATGTCACCTTTGCCACAGGCTCGAGCATCGTGTCCGGGCCATTGGCCGTGACGGGCAACAACGTCAATTTCGGCAGCAGCTTTACCGGCAGCCCCGGTGTCGTATCATCGCTTTCGCTCAATGCGGGCGGCAATGCGACGATCGGCGGCAACGTCACGACCAACAACGGCAGCGTCAGCATCGTCGCGGGCAATAATTCCAGCCTGACTGTCGCTGCGGGCGTTACCGTCAACACCGGCACCGGGCCGTTCAACGGCTCGACCGGCACCAACGGCCAGATTGCAATTGCCGGCGCGGTGGCCGCGGGGCGCATTTACCTGTCCGGCGGCGCCGGCAGCGGCTTTACCCAGGAAACCAACGCCACCCTGGCGGCGGGCGGCGGGAATTCGGTGACAATCGACACCGATACGCTCAGCCTGCTAGGTGCTGCCGGTTCGATCACCGGCACCGGTGGGCTGACGCTCGAACCCGATCAGGAGACGACCACCGTCGGCATCGGCACTGGGGCGGGCACGTTCAAGGTCACGCAGGCCGAACTCAATACGCTGAGCGGATTCTCGGGGCTGCAGATCGGCTATTACTACGACACCGGGCTGGTCTCGCTCGGCGGGCCGATCAATCTGCCGGCGCCGACCACGATCTATAGCGCCGGATCGGACTCGGCGGGGATCACCGCTGCGGCCAGCACCGCGCTGACCGTCGCCAATGGCGGATCGCTGAGCCTGCAGACGCCGGGCGACACGACTTTTGCCGCAGGATCGAGCATCGTCTCGGGGCCGTTGTATATCAACGCTGCCAATGTCTCGCTGGGCAGCTTTGCCGGCACGGCCGGCGTTTCCGCGTCGCTGTCGATTACCGCGTCGGGTAATGTCACCCTGGCCAATGGCATCACCACGAACGGCGGCACGATCAACGTCAATACCGGGGCCAACGGCCAGATCGTCGTGGATGGCGCGGTCAGCGGCGGCCAGATGAATTTCTCCGGCGGCAATCTCAGCGGTTTTACGCAAGGAGCCGGAGCGCCGATCGCGGTCGGTGGCGGGCAGCGTCTGTTGATCGAGACCGATACCATCGCGCTGAACGGAGCGGCGGGGTCGATCACCGGCACCGGCGCGGTCATACTGGAGCCGGCCGAGGCGACGACGACGATCGGCCTGGGCACCGGCGCGGGCACGTTCAGCCTGACCAATGCCGAACTGGCCACGCTCAGCGGCTTCAGCGGGTTGCAGATCAGCTATTATTACAACACCGGGCTGATTTCACTGGGTGGGCCGATCAATTTCATCGCGCCGACGACGATCTACAGCGCGGGGTCGGGTTCTTCGGGGATCACCGCTGCTGCCGATACCGCGCTGACGGTCGCCAATGGCGGGGCGCTTACGCTGCAAACCGCGGGAGACCTGACCTTTGCGGCCGGCGCCAACATCACCTCGGGGACGCTTAACTTCTATGGCAACAATGCCGCGTTCAACAGCAGCTTTACCGGCAGCCCCGGCGTCGTCTCGTCCTTTTCGCTTTCCGCAGCCGGAAACGCTACGGTCGGCGCCGATATCACCACCAACAATGGCAGCGTCAGCATTTCGGCAGGCAACAATTCCAGCCTGACGATCGCTTCGGGTGTAACGGTCGACAGCGGGACCGGGCAATTCAGCCTTTCGGGCGGGACGAACACCCAGTTCGCAGTCAACGGTGCGGTGCAGGCCGGGCGGATTTATATTAACGGCGGCGCCGGCAGCGGCTTTACCCAAGGCGCCGGCGCCACGCTCGCGGCGGGAGGCGGAAACTCGATCTTCATCCAGACCGATACGCTCAATCTGCAAGGTGCTGCCGGCTCGATCACCACCACCGGCGGGGTAACGCTGCAACCCGACCAGGAGACGACTAGCGTCGGCATCGGCGCCGGGGCGGGGACGTTCCAGGTCACGCAGGCCGAGCTTAATACGCTGAGCGGGTACACCGGGCTGACGATCGGCTATTACTACGACACCGGGCTGGTTTCGTTCAGCGGGCCGGTCACATTCGCGGCGCCTACGGTGATCTATAGCGCGGGCTCCGGCTCGGCGGGGATGACGCTCGATGCGACAACGGTGATCACCGTGGCCAACGCCGGCAGCCTCAACCTGCAAACCAGCGGCAATCTGACTGCAGCCGCAGGGTCCAGCATCGTCTCGGGTCCGCTCGCCGTTTACGGCAATAACGTGGCATTTGGCGGCACATTCACGGCACCAAGCGGCATGCCCGAGTCGTATTTACTGCAGGCGACCGGCAACGCGACAGTCAGCGGGAATGTCACGACGAACAATGGGAGCGTCTATATTTCATCGGGCAACAGCTCCACGCTGACGGTTGCCACCGGCACGACAATCAACGCCGGCACCGGCTCGTTCACTGCCCAGGGCGGCAGCAGCGCCCAGATCACCGTCGATGGCGCGGTACAAGCCGGGCGGATCGACATCAGTGGCGGGGCCCTCAGCAGCTTTACGCAAGGGGCGAACGCAACCCTGGCGACCGGGGGGGGCCAAACGCTGTCGATCGATACCGACAGCGTCAACCTGCAGGGCGCAGCCGGCTCGATCACCGGCACGGGTACGATCGTGCTGGAGCCCGACCAGGAATCCACGACAGTCGGCATCGGCACCGGCGCGGGCATGTTCAAGGTCACCCAGGCGGAACTCAACGCGTTGAGCGGATTCTCATCGCTGCAGATCGGCTATTACTACGATACCGGGCAGATCTCGATCGGCGGCCCGCTCAATTTCGCAGTGCCCACCACGATCTATAGCGCGGGTTCGGGATCGAACGGCATATCGCTCGATGCGACCACGGCGATCACGGTTGCCAATGCCGGGGCGCTGACTTTGCAGACCGCCGGCGATCTGACCATGGCCGCCGGGTCAAGCATCGTCGCCGGCTCGCTCTCGCTGATCGGCGCCAATGTAACATCCGCCGGCACCTTTACCGGTACCAGCGGCACGGTAGCGCCATATTCGCTGTCGGCCAGCGGCAACGCAACGGTCAGCGGCAATGTCACGACGAACAATGGCAGTGTGACCATTTTCGCAGGCAGCAATTCGAGCCTGACGATCGCCACCGGCACGACCGTCAACGCCGGCACCGGCACTTTCGAATTGTTGGGCAGCACCAATACCCAGACTACAGTCGATGGCGCGGTCCAGTCCGGACGGATCGACATTACCGGCGGCGCGGGCAGCGGCTTCACCCAGGGTCCGAATGCAACGCTGGCAATATCGGGCGCGAACCCCCTGTTGATCGAGGCCGATACCATCGATCTGCAAGGCGCAGCCGGGTCGATTACGGGCACGCAATCGGCGCAGCTGCAGCCCAGTCAGGACGCGACGACCGTCGGCATCGGCACCGGCGCGGGCACGTTCCAGCTTTCCCAGGCGGAACTCAACAGCTTGAGCGGGTTCACGTCGCTGCAGATCGGCTATTATTACGACACCGGGCTGGTATCGATCGGCGGCCCGCTCAATTTCTCCGTACCCACCACGATTTACAGCGCTGGCTCGGGCTCGACCGGGCTGACGGTTGACGCCACCACGGCCATTACCGTTGCCAATGGCGGTGCGCTGACCCTGCAGACCGCCGGCGATCTGACCATGGCTGCCAGGTCCGGCATCGTTGCCGGCGCGCTGACGCTGGTCGGCAACAATGTGACTTCCGGCGGCACTTTCACCGGCACGAGCGGAACCGCTGCGCCATACTCGCTGTCGGCTAACGGCAACGTGACGATCAGCGGCAATGTCACGACCAACAATGGTTATGCCAGCATCTCGGTGGGCGCCGGTTCCACCCTGACGCTCGCCGCCGGCACGACGCTCGACACCGGCAGCGGTTCGGTCAATGTTTCAGGTAATACCGGCACCCAGTATGTGATCGATGGCGCGGTAACGTCCGGCCAGATATCCTTTGCCGGTGGCGCGGGCAGCGGCTTTACCCAGGGGGCAAACGCAACGCTGGCGGCGTCGGGCGGGCAGACCATCCAGATCGTGACCGACACGATCGCGCTGCTGGGCGCGGCGGGATCGATCACCGGCACGGGCTCGCTGGTCCTCGAGCCGGATCAAGTCTCTACGACGGTCGGCATCGGCACCGGCGCGGGCACCTTCAGCCTGACTAACGCCGAACTGGCGACTTTGAACGGCTTTTCGGGCCAGCAGATCGGCTACTACTACGATACCGGGCTGGTCTCGATCGGGGGGCCCGTCGCCTTTGCCGCGCCGACCACGATCTTGAGCGTCGGCTCCGGTTCGGCCGGATTGACGCTCGATGCGACCACAGCGATCACCGTCGCCAATACCGGATCACTGACCCTGCAGACCGCCGGCAATCTGACCACGGCTGCCGGCTCCAGCATCAATTCGGGTGCGGTGGCCCTGATCGGCAACGCCGTTGCCATCGGCAGCAACATCACCACCAACAACAGCGGCTTTACGGTGTCGGCCGCCACCGGCCAATCGATCACCCAGACCGCCGGGACGATCGACACCGGGACTTCGGGATTCAACATCTATCTGAATGCAAACCAGACGCTGAGCCTGAACGGCACGTTGAAGGGCGGCGCGATCTATCTGTCCGCACCCGGCAGCAGTGCCATCGCGTTCGGCAGCAATGCGCAGCTGCAGGCCAGCGGCAATCTGACGATCTCGGCCGACAATCTCAGCTCTGCCGCCGCGCCCGGAGCGCTGGGCGGGACCGGCAGTTTCAACCTCGCCCCTTATGACAATGCGACCACGGTCGGCTTCGGCACCGGCGCGGGAACGCTGGCGATTACCCAGGCGGTGCTCGACAGTTTCGATGGTTTCGCCGCGCAAAATTTCAATCTGAATTCGGCCGGCGCGATCACCTTTGGCGGAGCGCTCAACTTCGCCAGCAACGCGTTCATTGCCCCGAGCTACTCGGCCAGTGTACTGACCTTCGCCAGCGGCAGCCTGCTGACGACGGCCACCGGCAAGACCCTGACGATCGATACCGGATCGGACCTGGGGCTGGCAGGAACGATCGGCCTGGGCAGCGGCAGCTTCAACGTCAGCGCCAATACGCTGGAACTGACCGGATCGTTGACCGAGACGGCGGCGTCCGTGCTGGCGGTCAGCGTTCAACAGAACCTGACGTTGAACGACACCGAAACGCTGCCGGGTACGACCAGCTTCCTGGCTTCGTCGATCACCCTCGGCAGCGCAGCGCTGATCGATGCCTCGGGCGCGGCGACCAGTTCGCTGACCTTCGCCACGCAGCCGGGCGGGCTGTTCACTCAGACCAGCGGCGCAACCGTGGCGATGGGCACGGGCACGCTGGCCATCCAATCCGACGCCATCGCGTTGAACGGCGCGGCCGGATCAATCACCGGCAGCGGCACGGTCTCGCTGGCGGCCTCCGAGCCTTATCGCAGCATCAGCCTGGCGGCCACCGGCGGCAGCCTGGAGATCGACCAGGCAACGCTGGACAAACTGGCCAGCTTCGGCCTGTTGTCGGTCGGCTTCGGCGGCCATGCGCAGACCGGGCAGGTGTCGATCGGCGGAGCGATCGCGCTGCATCAATCAACGGTGATCAACGGCAGCGCGGTTCTGGCCGCCGCCGGCGCGGTTACCTCGACCGCAGCGGTGCCGATCACCCTGACCTTCGCCGGCAATCCTTCGGGCAGCTTCTTCCAGCAGGCAGGAAGCACAATCGACCTGCCCGGCTCGGCGCTGGTGATCGATACCGACAGCTTCTCCTCGTCGGCTGCGGCCGGTTCGGTCACTGCGGGCAGCCTGACCCTGGCCGGTTCCACCCCCGGCACAACGATCGGCGTCGGCAGCAGCGGCAGCGGAACCCTCTCGCTGCCGCAAGCCGTGTTCAACGGGTTTACCGGCGTCGGCGCGATCACGATCGGGCAGCCCGGCCAGACCGGGCTGACTTCGCTGGGCGGGATGGTTACCACGCCTGGAGTCCCGTTGACCTTTGCCGGGCCGGTGGCGGTCAATGCGTCAGCCACGCTGCGCACCGATCAGGGCGGTGCCTCGGGCAATATCACCTTCGGCGGCACCATTGACGGACCCAGCGATTTGTCGCTGTTCGCCGGGACCAATGGCGTGGTCGACCTGGGCGTCGCGGTCGGCAGCACGACGCCGCTCACCAGCCTGGCGGTCACGGCAAAATCGGCGACGCTGCCGTCGGTCACCACCAGCGGCGCGCAAACCTATGATGCCGATGTCGGGCTGGGCGCGGATGCGGCCTATTCGGGCGCCAGCTTCAGCGTGACCGGCGCCACCGCGCCGGACGGGGCCAATGCGATCGTCACCAGCAGCGCGGCGGGGGTCGCGCTGGGAACAGTCGATGGCGCGGCGGCCTTGAACGTGACGGCCAACGGCGGCGGCGCCATCGGGCTGGGCGTGGTCGGCGGCACGACTGCACTGAGCAGCCTGAGCCTGGCCACCACCGGGGCGATTACCCTGGCCGGCGTGCAGACCAGCGGTGCGCAGAACTACAGCGGTTCGGTCACGCTCGATGCCGGCACCTACAGCGGCAACAGCATCACTGCCAATGGCGCCATCACGCTGGGCGCGGACACCACGCTGAACGGCGTGTCGAGCGTAGCCCTGACCGGCAGCGTGGATGGCGCCCATGCGCTGACCGTGAACGCCACCGCCGGTTCGATCGCGCTGGCGTCGGTCGGCCTCCAGACCGCGCTCACCAGCCTTTCGGCAACGGCGTCCGGGGGTACCGGCGTCAAGGCCGGGTCGATCACCCTGTTGAACGGCGTCGCCACGACCGGGGCGCAGACTTACCAGGCCGGCGGCAAGCTCTATATCACCGGCACTTACACCGCCGGCAGTTTCAATGCCGCCGCCACCGAGGCCGATCTCGCCACGGACCCGACGATCACCACCAGCGGTCCGGGCGGGATCGTCATCGCGGCGCCGATCACCGTTGCCAATGCCTTGATCCTCGAAGCCGACGGCGGGCCGATCAGCCTGGACACGATCGACATCGGCGGCGGGGCGGCCGATGCGATCGCCCAATTGTTCGAGGTCAAGGCTGCAACCAGCTTGACCGTCGGCAACCTCTATGCCGCCAATATCATCGAACAAGACGTTACCGGCACATCGACATTCACCGGTCCGGTTCGATCGGATACCGCTATTACGCTCAACGGCGCCGATTTCGTGTTCGACGGCCCGGTCACGGCGATGAACGGCGGCATCGGCGTGACGGCCAGTGGCGCGGTCACCTTTGACGATGCGGTCAGTTCGGCCGGCGGCGACATTGCCGTCACCACGACAGCGGCCGCCGGGATCGTGGCGCGCAATATCACCATCAGCGCGGTGAACCTGCCCGCCGATGGCACCACCAGCGGGACTGTCACCATCACCGGCGCGGTGGACACGAGCGGATCGACCACCACTGCCGCTGCCGGCCGCGTGCGGACGCTCGAAGCCCCGAGCGGAACGACGCCCCCGCCGCCCGCGCCACCACCGCGCAGACCGCGGCGCAGCTTGAGGACACCATTCGGCAGACCGAGCTGACGTTACGCACCGCATTCACCCACATGCTCATCGCGAAAGAGGCGCTCGAGCTTTCGGACGCCAGCCTCAAGGACTTCCAGCACGAAGTCGAAATCGGCAACGATCGCTTCAAAGCGGGCGATCTGAGCCAGCTTGATTTCGAGCGGCTCGACCTGCAGCTGGGGAGCCTTGAAAGCGATGAAGTGAACGGG
>CAXTOI010000085.1:9998-10535 GCA_964245645.1 uncultured Novosphingobium sp.
GAGTCCGACGAAGCTAACAGCCGCATCGCTTTGCTGCAGGCTTCGGCGCAGCTGCAAACGCTTGCCGGCGCGCCCGCTGTTTCGGCCGACTTCGACATCGCCGGCTCGATCGTGCCGCCACCGGTCGTGCAGACAGAGGACGCTCTGGACCAACTCGCCCTTGCGAACCGCCCCGACTACGCGGCCGCCCGCTACGGCATCGAGGCTGCCGAGGCGAACGCCCGGCTGGCCGTCGCCGAAGGCACTACGGACCCCACGCTCGAGGCCGAGTACGACCGTAACGGCATTGAAAATTCGGTCGGCGCGTCGTTCAACATCCCCCTACGCCTGTTCGACCGCAACCAGGGGAACAAGGCGACCACGCGCTTCCAGGTGACGGCGACGCAGTTTACGGCCGCGGCCGCGCGCAACCAGGTCGTGTCGGATGTTGCGCAGGCCTATGCGGGTTATGTGCAGTCGCGCCGGCTGTCGGATCGCTTCGGCAATCATTACCTCGACGAGTCGCGCGATGTGCTCACCATTGCGCAGTTTGCTTTA
>CAXTOI010000086.1:0-3746 GCA_964245645.1 uncultured Novosphingobium sp.
GGGCTGGGCCGCGCAGATGCTGGTGTCGGGGGTCGATCCTGAAGTGCGGCAGCACGAATTTGCCGCGCGTTACGGTGTGGAGCCCCGGCTGATGCAATGCTGTATCACGCTGGGTACGGCATCGGTCGACACCCGTTCGAACGCGCAGGAGTCGCTTCGCTGGATCAGCGACCGGCAGATTACCGCGGTACGGCTGGTCACCTCCGACTGGCATATGCGCCGCGCGGATTGGGAATTGCGCCGGGTTCTGCCGCCGCGGGTAGCGGTGATCGAGGATGCAGTGCCGACGCGACCTTCGTTCGACATATTGTTCGTGGAATATTGCAAATTGCTCGCACAACGCATCGCTGCACTGAGGCACCCATGACCGTCGATGCAGCGCCCGCGCGTCCGGGTGAGGTCTTGCGCAGCCTTGTGTTCTATCCGGTATTTTATGGCGGCACGGTGATTTATGTCTTGCTTGCGTTGCTGGCAGCCCGGCTGCGTCCGAGCAGTCTGCGCCACATCTGCAACCGCTGGGCCAACTACCATCGCGACTGCGTGGAACATATCCTCGGTATCGAGGTCTGCATTGAAGGTATCGTGCCGCAGGGCGCGGTGATGGTCGCGCTCAAGCACGAGAGCCAGTTCGAGGCGATCGACCTGCCGGTGATGCTGCCTTACCCGGTGGTCTTCGCCAAGGTCGAGCTGTTGCGCCTGCCCGGCTGGGGCCGGGTGGCGGACGGCTATGGCGTCGTGGCGGTCGAACGCGACCAGGGCGCGGGCGCGCTGCGCAAGATGGTCGCCGCCGCGCGCCGGCTGACCGCCACCGAGCGAGGCATTGCCATTTTTCCGGAGGGCACACGTATCCCGCATGGTGTCGTGGCGCCGTTGCAGTCCGGATTCGCCGGGCTGTACAAGCTGATAGGCCTCCCGGTGGTTCCGGTCGCGGTGAACAGCGGGCCGCTTTATCAGCGTCGCTGGAAACGCCGGGGCACGATCACGCTGCGGTTCGGCGAGATCATCCCGACCGGCCTGCCGCGCGAAGAAGTCGAAGCGCGCGTGCTGGTGGCGATCAATATGCTTAACGCAACTTAGTGGGCTGCGCAGACTGGCTTGCGCTCTGCGGACAATCACTGCAACAACACGCTGGTCGGATGCCGAATTCCTGCACTTGTATGAGGCTGCTATGAAAATTTCCCGATCTATGGCGACAATGCTTGCGGGCGCGGCGCTTTCTTGTGAGGCGATGCCTGCCGACGCCGATGAGGGCATGTGGACATTCGATGCGTTCCCTTCGGCCCAGGTCAAGGCCGCTCATGGCTTCGGCCCCGATCAGGCATGGCTCGACCATGTGCGGCAGTCGGCGGCGCGGTTGACCGATGGCTGTTCTTCCTCGCTGGTTTCGGGAGACGGTCTGCTGTTGACCAACCATCACTGCGTGATCGGCTGCGCGCAGAACCTTTCGGATACGGACCACGATTTCGTCAAGGACGGCTTTCTGGCCGACGACCGCCAGCGCGAACGGAACTGCCCGGGGCAGCAGGCTGAAATCCTCACCGCGATCGCCGATGTTACCGCGCCGGTCACGCTGGCCATCGGCACTGCTGTAGGGGAAGGGCTGGTCAAGGCGCGCGATGCCGCTATTGCCGGGCTCGAAGCCAGGGGTTGCCCCGACACCGCGCGGACCCGCTGCGAGGTGGTCTCGCTATACGGCGGCGGCCAGTACAAGCTGTACACGTACCGCAAATATTCGGATGTGCGGCTGGTATTCGCGCCCGAATATCAGTCGGCGCAGTTCGGCGGCGATCCCGATAACTTCAACTTCCCGCGCTATGGCCTCGATGCCTCGTTCCTGCGCATCTACGAGGACGGCAAGCCGGTGAAGACGCCGGTGCACCTGCGCTGGAATCCGCGCGCGCCGGTGCCGGGTGAACTGCTGTTCGCGGCGGGTAATCCCGGTTCGACTTCGCGCCTGTTCACGCAGAGCCAGATGGCGTTCCGGCGCGATGTGGCGCTGCCCGGCGTCGAAATCCTGCTGTCCGAACTGCGCGGACGGCTGATTGCGGCCATGGCCAGCGATGCTGAAAAAACCCGCACCGGCAACGACAGCCTGTTCGGCGTCGAAAACAGCTTCAAGGCTTTGTATGGCATGTACCAGAGCCTGTTGGACCCCGGCTTTGCCGCGCATCTGGCCGGTGAGGAAAGCGATCTGCGCGCCAGGGTTGCAGCCGATCCGGCCTTGGCCGCAAAGATCGGCGACCCCTGGGGTGAGGTCACCACAGCGATGACCGCCTATCGCGAGATCTATCCGCGCTATGTCGAACTGGAAGCGCGGGCCGGCTTTACCTCGCAACTGTACGGGTTCGCCCGCGACATCGTGCGCGCGGCGCAGGAAAGGCAAAAGCCCGATGCCGACCGGCTGCCTGGCTATACCGAATCCGCGCTTCCTCTGCTGAAAAAACAGTTGGTCGATCCCAGCCCGACATATCCATGGCTCGAGGAGCTGAAGATCGGCTTCTGGCTGTCGAAGACGCGCGAGTATCTGACCGCGGACGATCCGGCGGTGAAGGCGTTGCTCGGCCGGGACTCGCCGGAAAACCTGGCGCACACGCTGGTGGCGGGCACGAAGCTCGGCGATCCGGCGGTGCGTACGGCCTTGTTCGATGGCGGCATGGCTGCGGTTTCGGCTTCCACCGATCCGCTGATCCGTTTCGTGCTGGCGCATGATGCCGCCGGGCGCGAGCAGCTGGCATTGTTCAAGGCGCGGGTCGATGGGCCGGTCACGGCGGCGCAATCACGCCTCGCTCAGGCGCGCTTCGCGATCTACGGCAACAAGCTGTATCCGGACGCTACCTTTACGCTGCGATTGACGTACGGCACGGTGTCCGGCTGGAACGACCCCGAGCGCGGCGCCATTCCCGCCACCACGGATTTTGCCGGTCTTTACGAGCGGGCGAGCGGCCAATCGCCGTATCAGTTGTCGCCGCGCTGGATCGCCGCGCAGTCCCGACTGGATCCCACGACGGTGCTCGATTTTTCCACGACGCATGATGTGGTGGGCGGCAATTCGGGGTCGCCGGTGATCGCCGTCGACGGATCGGTGATCGGCGCGCTGTTCGATGGCAACATCCACAGCCTTGGCGGCGCCTTCGGCTATGATCCGGCGCTGAATCGGTCGGTCGTGGTGTCCACAGGCGCGGTCGCGGCGGCGCTGAAAGTGGTCTATCCCGCGCCACACCTGCTGGCTGAGCTCGGCGGAAGCTGAGGGAGTTGCACTGACGTTGCGCATTTCCCTGACCTGACGCAATCCTTTTCAACGGTTGCAGAAAGAAGCAGCCAGTGCTTCGACTAGCTCAGGGTCGGCGGCACAAGGTCAAGCCTTCCTGCCCAAGGTATCGACTGCCCCTTCACAAAGTCGCGGTGATCGAGAAGCGGGCGGAGATCGGCTCGAGCGGATGGTTCTGGTGGTCCGCCGTGGGTACGCCGTTGTCGCCGGGAATGACGGTGGTGTAATAATAGGCGCCAGCGTTGGCGTGCTCGTTGGTCAGATTGAAAATCTGGACCTGTGCCTTCAGATGCGGCGAGACGGTATAACCCACATTGACATTGGTCTCGATGTAACCACGATCCTTGGCGCTATTGTCGGAAATGAGCGGATAGGCGCCCAGCACTCTGACTTGCAGGCCGCCGAACCATGGCCCCAAATTGTCGACCAATGCGCCAAACGATCCGACGAAATCGGGCGCGTTGGGAATATATGGGCC
>CAXTOI010000086.1:3756-10506 GCA_964245645.1 uncultured Novosphingobium sp.
GCGCATGGCTGAACGAGAGGTCCGAGTTGAGTTCGAGCCAGTGCAGCGGCCGATATTGCGCCGACAGCTCGACGCCATACCGCTTGCTCGGCGCACCGGGTACATCCTCGCCCTGGTCCTGATCGTAGGTCTGTTCGGATTGGACATGCACCAGGAACGCGGCAAACTGGACATGCGTTGCCGGGATGAGATTGCTGCGCAGCCCTACTTCCTCGCTGGCAACCTTGACCAGCAACGGCGTGGGCCGCGCAAACCCGGGAACGTTCTCCAGGAGCACGGTACCCGACACACTACGAATGTCGTTCGAATGGAAACCGCGACCGGCGCTGAAATATAATTCGGTCTGCGCAAATGGCCCAATCGTCACATTGCCTTTGGGCTGGAACAGCATGACATCCTGGCGGTAGGGTGACAGTGAAAATGGTCGTCCGGGAAGCAGGTTGAGATCGGTGCCTCCGACAAATTCTTCGCGCAAGCCCAGATCGGTGCGCAACCACGGCGTCCAATGGGATGTATGCTGAAAAGTGAGTCCGACATCGTGCAGATGAACTTCATCCAGGGTGCAATCCGGCTGCCCGACCGAGTATTGCGTCACCGAGCCGTCGGCGTGAAGCAGCTCGCAATAATGCAGATTGACGCGTTGCAGCGTGTGCTGGCGATTGAGCAGGATGTCGTCGCGGCGGACCTGCACGCCGATCGTCGTATCGCTGCTTACCTCACCGAACCGCGACGATAGCGTAAACGCTGCCGCACCACCGAACAGGTCGCGGCGCTCGAACTGTTCCTCCTGGTCGCCGTTGACCGGGTCCTCCAGGAAATGGGTAAAGTCGTTGAACAGCTGTTGGTGGCTGTGGACATAGTAGCCGTTAGTGGTCAACGCCCAGTTTGCGCCGGTCGTCGCGTAGTGGCCAGCCATGCTGATGCGATCGTTCCGCGTCGCGTCGCTCGGGTCGAGCGTGCCATAGCGCCCGATCAGGCCGCGCTGCACCGCGCGCAGCGGCTGGTCGGTCGATAACAGGCCCGCCCCGTGGTAATATTGCGCGGTCAGATCATAGCCATCGGTCCGGGTGCCATGGCTGTAGCGTATGATGCCGGCATATTTGTGAAAGTCACCGGGCGGGTCGAACGGCCCATTGACCTTGTCGAATGTAAACGCGGCCAGCAGCTGGCTCTTCGCGCCGACCGTGCGTGAACCTCCCAGATAAGCGCCGAACCCCCCGAAAGTGTCGCCGCTCAACGTCATCTGAGTCGGGATCACATCGGCCGTATGCAGGTGCACCGAGGCGATGTCGCCGAAATTGCCGATGGCGGGGTAATAGGTGCCCTTGGTATATTCCAGCCCGTTCAGCACTTCGGGAATCAGGAAATTGAGATCGGAATAGCCCTCGCCATGCGTGTTGGTCGGGCGATTGATCGGGGTGCCGTCGATGAAATTGGCGATATCGGTGCCATGGTCGAGATTGAAGCCGCGCGCGAGGAACTGATTGGCCTTGCCTTCCCCGGTGTGCACCGTGACGACCAGCCCGGGCACGCTTTCGAGGAGCTCGCCGACACGGTAAGCGGGTCGCAGCTTCACTTCCTCGCTGGTGACGATCCCCTGGCTGGCCGTAGTTGCCGTTCCCAGCATATCGATGCGCGATGCCGTCACCACGATTTCGGACGATCTTGTACCAGCCGCATCAGCGGCCGCTTGCGCGATAGCCGCGGGGTGACGCCGCACATGTTTCGCCGGATGATCTGCCAGGTCGGATGTTGCGGCTGCTGCGGACTGGTGGCAATTGGCGGGCGTGGCCGCGACGGCAGCGCAAAGTGCAAGACCGGTCGCGATTCGCCGTATCACGTTGCGCCTCCTGATAACGATTTGCCCCGCCGAGGAGGTTTGATCCATTATACGGCGTGACGGTCCGAAAAGTTCCTAACTTTCTTTCCAAAGTTATGCATGATGATCCTTGATCCGTCCGGAACGACTCTGCCGCCGCGACAGGCGATCATTTTGATGCTATTGTGGAAGGCAAACGCAGCAGGAGCACAGCGAGGCTCAAGCCTGCTGACCGTTGATATTGGTTTTGTTGTCCCATCGTATGTGTCAGACCGTGGCTACCGATCGCACGATGTTCTGGACCACACGAGGCATTTCGATGCAACGCATCACCATATCGTTGGACGACACGCTTGCAGCGGCCTTCGACGAGTTCCTGCATCATACCGGCTACCGCAGTCGCTCGGAAGGGATGCGCGACCTTGTGCGGGATGCGATGGGCCGAGTGGCCAACGAGCAGGCGGTTCATGCCGTCAGCGTGGCGAACCTGTCCTATATCTATAACCGCCGCGTCCGGTTGCTGGCGAGCCGGCTTTCCGACATGCAGCATGCGGATCATGATCTGATCGCCTCGACCACGCTGGTCCACCTCGACCATGACTACAGTTTGGAAAGCGTGATGCTGAAGGGCCCGACTCACGCGGTTCGGGCGTTCGCGGATCAGGTTCGGGCGGAGCGAGGCGTATCATCGGTGTCGTTGAATCTCGTCGGGGTCGAACCCGGCGATCGGCATGAATGCGAACATGATCACACGCATACCGGCAACGCCCATCTGTCTCCGACCGTGTCCTAAGGTCTTTTCGAGATAAGTTGAATCGCCATAAGCGTCCCTTCCCTCCGGGGAGGGACGCTGAGAGGCACGTGACTCTGAGCGTGGGAGTCGACACCGGCGTTGTACGCCCCCACCCAACCTCCCCCTCACGGGGGAGGAGTTTTACCGCTTCGATCTAAAACGGAAAGTCTCTAACTCAGCCAACCTATCCGTCTCTCCTCCGCGTCAATGATCTCCGCGCCCGAAATCGGGCCGCGCATCATCCTGTCCCTGCTCGATGATCGAGCGGCGCACCGCGCGCGTGCGGGTGAAATGGTCATGCAGCACCGCGCCGTCCTCGACGCGGATCGCGCGTTGCAGGGCGGTCAGGTCTTCGGTGAAACGCTGCAGCATTTCCAGCACGGCGTCCTTGTTGGACAGGAAGACATCGCGCCACATCGTCGGGTCCGAAGCGGCGATGCGGGTGAAGTCGCGGAAACCACCGGCCGAATATTTGATGACTTCGCTTTGCGTGACTTCCTCCAGGTCCGATGCGGTGCCGACGATGGTATAGGCGATCAGGTGAGGCAAATGACTGGTGATCGCCAGCACGCGGTCGTGGTGTGCGGCTTTCATCAATTCAACATGCGCGCCAAGTGTCTTCCAGAATGCGGTCAGTCGTGCGACCAATGCGGGATCGGCGTCGTCCGGCGGGGTGATGATGCACCAGCGCTGGCGAAACAGCGCGGCGAAGCCGGCATCGGGCCCGGAGTTCTCGGTGCCCGCAACAGGATGAGCGGGGATGATCGGGTTGTCGGGCAATTCCGCCGCCAGCGCCTTGGCTACCGAGAGCTTGCACGAGCCGACATCGCTGATTACCGCGCCTGGCGGCACCGCGCCGGCAATCTCGCGCGCAACTTCGCCCATGGCGCTGGGTGGCACGCAGAAGATCACGAGGTCGGCGTCGGTCACCGCGTCGGCGGCGCTGTCGCAAATCCGGTCCGCCAGTCTGCGCTCGGCTGCGCGGCGGCGCGTGTCGGGGTCGCGGTCATAGCCGGTGGTGGAAGCATCGGGAAGAAAATCGCGGACGGCCAGGCCGATCGACCCACCCTGCAGCCCCAGGCCGATGATGGCGATGCGCGAGAAACTCGCCGTCGTCATTTACCCGCGGCCTGCGTTAATCGTTGCAGCGCCGCGGTCACAGCATCCATCTGCGCGGGCGTGCCGATGGTGATCCGCAAGCCGTGCGGCAGGCCCTGGCCGGGCAGCCAGCGCGTGATATAGCCGGCGTCTGCCAGTCCCTGGTAAGCCGCTTGCGCGGTTAATGCGCCATTGAACAGCACCAGCACGAAGTTGGCTTCGCTGGGCACCGCGCGCAGGCCGTGATTGCCAAGCCCCTCAATCGCGGCCACGAACCGTGCACGGATTGCACCGTTCTCGGCGCAGGCATGGGCGACAAAATCCTGATCGCCCAGCGCGGCCAGCGCGGTTGCCTGCGCGCTGTTGCCGAGATTGAAGGGGCCGCGCAACCGGTTGAGGATTTCGATCAGTTCGCGCGCGCCGGTACCCCAGCCGACCCGCTCTCCGGCAAGGCCATAGGCCTTGGAAAAGGTCCGCGTCACCAGCACATTGCCGTGCGTTGCCGCCAGCGCCAGGCTGCCGTCATCATCCTGCGGCGCGACATATTCGGCATAGGCCTGGTCGAGCACCAGCAGCACATCGCCAGGCACCGCCGCATGCAGCCGCGCCAGTTCCGCGCGCGGCAGAAAACTCCCGGTGGGATTGTTGGGATTGGCGATGAAGATCACCCTGGTCTGCGGTGTGATATGCCCAATCAAGGCATCGACATCGGTGCCGTAATCCGCATCGGGCACCACCACCGGCGTCGCGCCGCAGCGCCGCGCGGCGATATCATAAAGCGAAAAGCCATAGCGCACATACAGCACTTCGTCGCCCGGTCCGGCAAAGGCGCTGGCGGCAACGGCCAGCAATTCGCCCGAGCCGGTGCCGCAGACGATGCAGGCGGGATCGATACCGTGCAACTCGCCCAAGGCCTGGCGCAACGCGCGGCTGTCGGGGTCCGGATATAGCGCCGGATGAGTAATATGTTCGCGCGCCGCCAACACCGCCGGGCTGCACCCCCAGGGGTTTTCATTGGCCGACAGCTTGATCAACGGGCGGCCATCGTCGCCTGCGCTCTTGCCGGCGATATAGGCGTGGATTCCGGCGATCCACGGTTTGGGTACGGGGCGTGCAGCCATAATGCCGGCGCTGTAGCAGCCCCGGGCTCATTTGCCAGCCCGGAACCCCGTCCAGCTTGCGACCCTCCACCATTGACACTCTCGCCCCGACCTTCCAACTCCCGCAGCCATGTCCACTTGCCTTTCCGCGACCGTCAGCACCGATCTCACGCGCAGCCTGACCCTGACCGGGCCGCTGCCGCTCGATTGCGGGCAGGCGCTGGCTGACGTGCGCATAGCCTATGAGACATATGGCACGCTGAACGCCGATGCGAGCAATGCGGTGATGGTCTGCCATGCCACCACCGGCGACCAGTTCCTGGCCAGCCAGCACCCGCTGACCGGCAAGGCGGGCTGGTGGAGCCGCGCGGTGGGGCCTGGCCTGGCCATCGATACCGACCGTTTCTTCGTGATCTGCGCCAATGTGCTGGGCGGCTGCATGGGCTCGACCGGGCCGGCCAGCCTGGCCAGCGATGGCCAGCCCTATGCGATGCGCTTTCCGGTGATCACCATTCGCGACATGGTGCGCGCGCAACTGGCGCTGCTCGACGCGCTGGGGATCGCGCGGCTGCATGGCGTGGTCGGCGGCTCAATGGGCGGAATGCAGGCGCTCAGCCTCGCCGCCAACTGGCCCGACCGCGCCGAGCGGGTCTTGGCGATTGCCGCTACCGCCGCAATGCCCGCGCAGAACATCGCCTTTCAGGAGGTTGGCCGCCAGGCGATCATGGCCGATCCCAACTGGCAGGACGGCGCTTATTACGGCAGCGGAGCAGCGCCCGACGCCGGGCTGGCGGTAGCGCGCATGGCGGCACATATTACCTATCTGTCCGAAGAGAGCATGCATGAAAAGTTCGGCCGGCGGCTGCAGGATCGCGCGGTCAAGACCTTCGGCTTCGATGCCGACTTCCAAGTGGAAAGCTATCTGCGGCATCAGGGCGTGACCTTCATCTCGCGCTTCGATGCCAATTCCTACCTCTATATCACCCGCGCCATGAGCTATTTCGACCTGGCGGAAGAGCATGGCGGGCGGCTGGCCGAGGCCTTTGCCGGTAGCAATTCACGCTTCTGCCTGGTCAGTTTCGACAGCGACTGGCTTTATCCGACGCCCGAGTCGCGCAAGATCGCGCATGCCCTGAACGCGGCCGGCGCGCCGGTCAGCTTCGTCGAATTGTCGGCGCCGTTCGGGCATGACAGCTTCCTGCTCGATGTGCCCGCGCTCGACCGGGTGATCGCTGGATTTCTGAACCGGTGAGCGCAGAACACAGTCAGTTGCGCCCCGATCTGGCGCTGATCGCCGGGCATGTCGCGCCGGGCAGCCGGGTGCTCGATATCGGCTGCGGCGATGGCACTTTGATGGCCGCGTTGCGGGAACGCGGTTGCGCGGCGCGGGGGATGGAGCTGGAGCCGCACAATGTCGCCGAATGCGTTGCGCGCGGGCTGTCGGTGATTCAGGGCGATGCCGATGTCGACCTGGCGTTCTATCCCGACGCCAGCGTCGATTATGCGGTGCTCAGCCAGACGCTGCAGACCACCAAGCGGCCCGACCTGGTGCTGGAGGAAATGCTGCGGATCGGGGGCAGGGCGTTCGTCAGCTTTCCCAACTTTGCTTATTGGCGCGTGCGTGTCTCGCTGCTGTGGCACGGACGGATGCCGGTGACCCGCCTGCTGCCGGTGACCTGGTTCGAGACGCCGAACATCCACCACCTCACCGTCGCCGACTTTCGCGATCTGGTGGCGAAGCGCGGCATCGCGGTGGAGCAGTCATGGTTCCTGTCGGGCACCGATCTGGTCCGTGGCGCGGCGGCGAACTGGCGCGCCGAACATGCCGTATTCCTGTTGCGGCGGCCTCAGGCCGCGTCCGCGCGGCGATGATCGTGTCTTGTACCGCATCTGGTTGACGCCGACTCTTTCTCCCCTCCCCGGCGGGGAGGGGCTGGGGG
>CAXTOI010000087.1:0-10479 GCA_964245645.1 uncultured Novosphingobium sp.
GTCATAGTCCTGCTCGCTGGGCCGATCGGCAATTTTGGCCCCAACAAGACCCACATCCAGTTCGCCGACCCGCATGCTGCCCACCCGCACGGCATTTTCGTCCGCCCCACGGGTACATCAGGCACAAGCCAAGCGACCTTGAACTGGCTCAACACCCGCATGGCGCGAGCCGCCAGAGACCCGGATCGCGCCGTGGCAGAAATGGAACGCTGGTCGCACTACGCCGCGATCCTGACTATCCTAATCGCTTCTCCGTCGCTCGCGCTGGGCTTCATCCGGCAAAAGCAGTTCACCTTCTACGATCACCTGATCTTCTCGATGCACTCGCTCGCGTTTCAAGCCCTGCTGCTTTCGGTCGCGCTGATCCTTGGTGGCTGGACCATGCTGGCCTGGCTGCTCATGCTGATCGCGCCGGTGCATCTGTTCGTGCACATGCGCGGCACTTATGGGACGACCGTGATCGGCACCCTGTCCCGGATGCTCATCCTGCTGATCGGCTCAGCAATCGGATTTGTCGCGGTGTTCTCGATCCTCGTCATCATCGGACTGGCAGCCGAGACGTGAACAAGCTGTCCAATCGCTTTCGTCCGCAATCGGATGGGAGCGGGTCAAACGGGCGTGGTTGTTTTGAACGCGGAGGTGGATACGAATGGTAATCGATGTGCTGCGTATGAACACCATCTGACAAGTCAGGGGCTGACCGCCTACATGTCAAGGGCGATTGTTCCCGTCTAAGCTCGAAGCCGTTAGCCAAATCGCGATTGATTATAATTGGTCAGCCCTTCGCTTGAAACGTGCCGCCTGATGCTGGATAGCTGACCGCTCCAAGGTTGCGCGGCCTGATGTTAGTATCTGTGATCGAGCGCCGGGCTATAGAGGCGCCTGCCCGCAACAACAAGTAATAGACTTCGGGATCGCAAGGGTCGTCCGTGCCCAACTCTGCAAAGGCGGCGCCGATCTGCGCTACAAGACGGTCCCACTGCGGATAGCGCTGGCGGATAACGCCGCCTACCAGGTCATTGTCAACCCATGAGCTTACGACTTCTGGATCACACTGGAACGCCGTCGCAATTTCGTCGATGCCATGCCAGCTAGAAACTTTGGCACTGGCAATTGCCGCCGTTTTTGTGGAAGACCATTCCCGCGCCTCAGTCATCAAGACTTCGCGATTTTCAAAATGATAATAGACGGTGGAGCGGTTGATCCCTGTAGCCCGAGAAAGCGCGCACAACGAGACTCCGTCAGCACCAGAGTCGGCGATCAGTTCGGCCGCTCTCTCAATAAGCACTTCATGAGTGGTTTCGTAGTTTCGATTACGATGCCGAGCTACAGCGCCATCTTGAGCAGTCATATTACCCAGCCAATCTTTGGTTCATGAAGGCTGTCGCGACCCCGCTCAAGCTACTTCGCCGTTATCGGGAGATAATACGCTTGTCTATACATTTTGGATCAATCGATTGTTGCGCTCCGACTAGCAATGAGAAACGATTGCCAATCGATCGGTGATGACCCTCAACAAGCGCATCAATGGCGCGAATGGCTGCTGTTCGATCTACCGCGACTTTCCCAGTTTGACCGGCCATATCCGGCTCAGAGGATGGCGGTGGATGAGACTGAGAGGTTATGGGCTCGTCAGGGCGCATGATGTGGCAGAATAATAGCGGCTTCTCAGTCAACGGGACCGGTCAGGCGTAGCTAACGCTGATCCGCTGGCGCCGTAGCGCACCACCAACTAGGGCGAAACCGCCCAACATCATCGCCCATGTGGCCGGCTCGGGGACGCCTGACGCAAATGGAGCGTTCCCCACGCCGGGACTGACCTCAATGCTGTATTGCTGACCGCCCACAAACGCAGGATCGATGTGTATGTACGGATCAACCGAAGCATAAGCGGTCAGTCCCCTGCCGTACTGCCCATCCGTTTGGGCATAAAGTTGGACTCGAATAGCGTCGCCGTCAGCCACGGTCTCGTGGATCGAGCCTACATAGTCCGGCGATGGGCATGGCGAACCATTCCCCGACGACGCGCAAACCGTCGTCCCGTCAACCATGATCTGTGAGACCGCCTCTAATGGATAATTGGCGGTGGTGTGTAGCGCCGTGTCAATAAGCACGGGTACTTGCGTACCTACCATGCCTCCCACCACTTCAAAATAGTAGGAGAGATTGGCGATCGCGCGAAAAGACTCGCCAGCTTGAGTCTGTAAGATCGGGTTTGGCGATAAGGCAATACTGGCACTAGCGCCGGAGATCGAGCAGCTGCTAGCGTCAGTCTGACTACCTGTAGCATTGTCGCACTCGACAGAAGTCGTCACGGTCGGCAGCATAGCCGCTGCAGCAAAGGCCGGGGTGTGCAGGAAAACCGTGAAAAGCGCCGAACCCGCGATAAAACCAGCTAGTTTGAGCATCACTAGTCCCCTTTGCACTGCTGCATTACTATAGAATTTTTTTGGAGTCGAGCCCGGTGCTTTCTATCGGTAATTTCCGCACGGGTACCGATCAGCTTATCCACGCTCTGCATTCACGCTGCTCACCTCCACTGCGAACTCATGCACCCATTTTCCGAACTACCTACTGAGGTAGTGCCAAATTTTCCGATCCTACCGATTTGACCGATCACCGGTGATCCTGGAACCGCATCAATGGCGGGAATGGCTGCTGTTTGATCTGCCGCGACTATCTCAATTTGATCGGCCATTCCGGGCTGAGAAGATGGTGGTGGATGGGACTGAAGAACGTTGGGCTCGGCGGTGAGCCGGTGTCGTTTTCCCTAGCGATCTACACGCACCCGAAAGGCTGCCATGTGTAGATCGGGCTGGGGAAGCAGTGCGGATGGCAGGTAGCAGCGCTACCAGCCCTTCGTGGCGATCTGAAATCTCTTAGCCGTAAGAGACGCCGACCCTTCCGCGGCGCATTGCAAAGCCAGTCACGCCCAAGCCGACGATCATCAACGCCCACGAAGCTGGCTCAGGTACACTGCCGACAGCGGTTACCGTGACCGAGGTCGGAATGCCGTCAAATCCGCCGCAGGTTGCATAAACATTGCTGGCGCATAAAAGATACGAACCAGAAGTTGTGAAAAGATTGTAAGAAAGGCTGTTCGCTGCCGAGAATGCAATTCCGGCATGATCAAAAAATGGGGCCGGCTCGTACAGCAGCTGGTCTGAGTTTCCATATCCAGAAAGCCCCGTTATTGCAAAGCCATCGACCGAACCAGAAATTTCGGTGACGGTGTAAGGAGATAACCCTGCGGGAGCGGTGAATTGCCCACTTCCGCTGTCGGCTCCGTCGTTGAACGAGAAGTCAAAAGTCGCCGCTTGAGCAGATGAGACTATGCTTACCGCGCTCAATGCCGCGAGCAAAATTGAAGTAACTGTCATGCATTCCTCCGGTGTCAAATGCTGCTAAGTTTTCGAGCAGAATTATACACAGCAAGAAGTATGCCTTTTGAATTCTATGAAGTTCATCAATAATTTGCTCGGCTAGTGAAATGGAAATGTAAGCGGATGTGACATAGGTACAAATACGATTCGGTCTGCCGCGGCGGCACCAGTTTGACCGGCCGTTTCCGGCTCAGAGTATGGTGGTGGATGCGACGGATAAGCTTTGGGCGCGAGCGAACGCTTAGCGAAAGATTTCCCGCGGCATCGGCCTCCTATCACCCAGCGCCCCCAAGACAGACACTATTCACCGCGAGCCAAGAACAATGCGCGGAATCTTGGATCGCGTAGATAGAGCCCGGTCCAAGCGCCGACGCCGATCAGAATGTTTACTACTTCGGGCCATATAAGGACCAGCGTCACACGCAGATGAACCGCCAGCGCTCCTCCGACGAACCCGGTGATCACGATCGCGCCGAAAACGGCAGTTCGTGGCATCGCGTAGAGAAAACCGCCAGTCAGTGCGAGCACTGCAACCGGCAAAACTGTACCAGGGGGCCAGCCGTCACCTACTATCTCCGCCGCGATCAGGTGCGGAAAGATCAGGCCGACAACGCCGTCCGCGACCATAACTGCCGCTATCAACGCACTGATAGTGCGCCCGAGCCATACCGGCCAACCCTGCATCCGTTTCGCACCCTTTCACGATCGAAGCGCAGATTGCCGAGCGGCTCGCCTCTTCGGCTGCTCTGAATAGGTCATGGCAGCTTTTCCTCAAGAATCTGCCTGATCGCTTCCGGCCGCGATCGATCGCCGCGATAGACGTCGAGTTTCGCGAGTTGGCTGGGCTGCAGTCGTACAGTCACCGGGGCGCCCTTGCCAGTCGTGACGGGTCGCCCACGCTTTTTTGTGACATCACTAATTGACATGATAATTATGTGATGGCATAAAATGCGGGCTGAAGCAAGCTTGCCGCCTCGCTTCAGCCCTAACCGAAACCGTTCACATGGAGAACGATCATGGCTGCTTCACAGCATAGCACTACTGCGCCTTGCAAAAACCCTGTTCCGGCACAGGTCCCGGATTTCGCCGAATACCTCGACGAGATATCCAGCCACCTTTATCACGGCACGACGATGGCCCGCGTTCTGGGCCGCGAAATAGACAACGTGTTCGGGCTAATCTCCGACGCTGACGAATCAGGCATTCGCGAAACGCTGAAGGACATTTCGTGTTTACTGGACGTGACAGAGCGTCATCTGCGGGCCGGTGATGAAATCGCGCAACTCCACTATTCGCATTTCGTCCGCGAATATCGCTCGCTTCAAAACGCGGTTGGCAATCGACATTCGGTTCCGATTGAGGGTGAGACCCCCGCGAAGACGGAGGCCTGAGCCATGGAACTGCACAGCACCGCGTCATTCAATGACGCTCGCCAGCGCGCCGATATCGCCCATGCGAAATTTGGTGAGGAACTCGTAAAACCCGACTTCGATGAAAACGATCCGCATGCAAGCGATGATGAGATTGCCGCCTTCCTAAATTTCATCCTCCACCCGGCGGCAACCCCGAGCGAACTGCAGGCCAAACTGTCAGCGGCCATCTTTCGTGAAGTCTACATGTGGGCCGACTGGCCGGATTTTCTCGCCGTCGTCAAAGCCGATCTGGCGCGAATGCAGGCTGTCACCACCGGTCCTGATGTCACTGCTGCGCTACTGGCTTGGCGCGCGGCATATGAGCCGTGGGTCACATGTGGTCCCATGGATGATGACGACCCCGCCTATCTGAAGATGAACGAAGATCGGAGCGCCGCGTACCACGCCCTTCTTGATGCGCGGTGCACCACCCCCGGCGACCTCCTTACCAAGACCTACGTGAATCTGTTGGAAAGCGTTGGTCACAGCCTCGTTGGAGAAGCATCCAAGAACGGGAACGGCAACATCTTCGACGTGCACATCGAACAATGCGACAGCCATCGCGATGAAGATGAAGCTTTCCAGCGCGCGGCGTATCGGGATCTGGATCATTGCGACCTTGGCGCGAATCTTCTTGCCTACGGCTTGCCGTATTTCTCGGCACAGCATTGGATCGCGCGAGCCGAGGCAGTAGGGCTTCGCCCTTGGTGCGTGACGATCGAGGGGCGGGATCGGTTCGGCCTTGGATTCGATGATAGCGATCTTGTTCCGGACGCACCGGGCAGCGAGCGGATGCGTCGAGAGCGCAATCGTCTGCGGCGCATCCTCGCCTTCGACGCTGATCGCGCGGCTTCGATCATCGCCGAGATCAAGGTGAACCATCCGCGCTTGGTAGCTAAGGCGTTCGCAATAGCCGACAAGGAGCCGGTACCAGCTTGAACGGATGGAACGTAGGCAAGCCCCTTTGTTGAGGGTGCTTGCCTACCGTTGCCCAATCGCCCCCGGTGGTGCGGCAGCCAAAGGCACAAATCGGCATATTCGATTAGACGAAATGTTAGACAGAAGATGCAACGCCCGCATGAAGCAAAGCTAAGTTATTGAAAAGTGGTGCCCGGGGACGGGATCGAACCGCCGACACCGTGATTTTCAGTCACGTGCTCTACCAACTGAGCTACCCGGGCATCGCTGCGGCGATGGTCTGGCGGATGGGCGGCAGACCGGCGAGCGGTTGGTCGAGCGCCTATGGCGAGGTGGACGCGTTCTGTCCACCCCTTTTGCCCCGATCCGAGCCCGGTCGTCAGGGTGTCAAGTCGCAGCTTCACCAAGATAACACCCCCGTCGGCCCGGGCTTGACCCGGGCTTGGGCTTCTTTCTTTGCTTGTCGGTGCAGAAAGGCAGCCTTGGCCCGGCTCAAGGCCGGGCTGACGGAGATATTTTAGGCACCCTCTGATCGATAACGCATTTAATCAGAGCTTCCCTAATCCTTGTCCGCCTCGGGGTCGATCAGCGGGCCGGGCAAGGCATAGCCGTCGCCCAGCCACTGCAGCAGGTCGCGGTCCTTGCAGCGGGTCGAGCAAAATGGCGTGTGCTCGGGTGAGCGGGGCTTGCCGCAGATCGGGCACTTGCGCCCGGTCTTGGGTGATGGGGTGAGGCTCATGCGGTCACTGCCTGCGCGAAGCCACCATCCGGCGCAAGCGTCGAATCGTCGGAAAATCGAACCACGCGCCCGGTGCGTCGCCCGAGTTCGCTTAGCCATTCGGGCCGGATCGCGCCAAGCACCGCCGGGTGCGCGGTCAGCAGCAGCGTGCCGGGAGCATCGACCGTTTCGGCCCGGCGCAGCAGCAGGCGGGCCGCGGCGGCGGTGCGATGATGCGACACGCGCGCCAGCAGCGAGGGCCGTTCGAGCCGCGCGACAAGTTGTACGAAGCCGAAGCCGTTCATGCCGGTGCGCTCGTGCGGCCAGTCATGCAGAGCGTCTGCCAATGCGGCATCGACGGCCCTGCGGTCTGCCTTGTCAGGCAGCGTCGGGAAATCGATGCCGATCGAACCGGCGAGATTGAGCCGTCGCACCGCGTCGCCTACCGCCGAAGCCGCTGCCAGAGCCAGTTGGCGGGGCGGTAATGCGCCATCGACGTCGATCAAAGTCATCGCCGGCGCCGCGGTGATCACCAGCGCGCCGCCGGCGAATGCCAACGTGCCGTTCCAGGCATCGGCGAAGATGTCCTCCCAGTCGCCACCGGCAAAGCGGTGCACCAGCCGTGCGTCATGGCCTTCGCTGCGCAGACGCTCGATCAGCGACGGCGCCGCACGCGGGGCATCTTTCGTGACGCGGCATTGCCCGCGCTTCAGCCGCCCGGTTTCGGCCATCGCGGCGCGGGTGATCATCACCCGCAAGGACGCGCCTTCGCTGGCTGCGGCAGGAAGCTGATCGACCAGCGCCTCCCGGCCATCGGCAAAGCGAACCGTGCCGCGTCGCGACCCGGCATGGCGGCTGGCGAGCACGGCATCCGCCACCATACCCGGGGCCAACCCGCCGGGCCAGTCGAGCCGCGCGGCGGCAAGCTGTCCGGCGTCGAACGCCAATGCCCGGTCTTCGCCGATGCCTTGTTCTATTTGCCAGTCCACTAGGCGATGGCAAATCCAGCTGCCCGCAACAGCGCCCGGGTTTCGAACAAAGGCAGCCCCATCACGCCTGAATGGCTGCCCCCGATCCACGCGATCAGCGCTTCGGCGCGGCCCTGGATGGCATAGCCGCCGGCCTTGCCATGCCATTCGCCGCTGGCCAGATAAGCGTCGATTTCGGCGTTCGCCAGCGGCTTGAAGCGGACGATGGTTTCAGACAAGCGCTCGCGCATCGTGCCGTCCGGCGACAGCAGCGCGATGGCCGACAACACGCGGTGACGCCGCCCGGACATCAGCGCGAGACAGCGACGCGCAGTCGCCTTGTCCTCGGCCTTGGGCAGAATTCGCCGCCCCAGCGCCACCACGGTGTCGCCAGCCAGCACATGCGCACCGGCACTCGCCACCGCGCGCGCCTTTTCCTGAGCCATGCGCGTCACGTAAACGCGCGGTATTTCGTGCAGCCGCGGGGTCTCGTCGATGTCGGCCGGGATAATGCCGCCTGGCGTGATCCCCAGCCGGGCAATCAATTCGCGGCGGCGGGGCGATGCGGACGCGAGCAGCAGCACCGGATTCGTCGCCGTGCCGGTATCGCCATCGGCATCAATATTGGCCAGGGCCACCGCGTCCGGGCATGAAGCGATAGGTGATGCGGCCCTTGGTCAGGTCGTAAGGGGTGAGTTCGACCAGCACTTCGTCGCCGACCAGCACGCGGATGCGGTTCTTGCGCATCTTGCCTGCGGTATGGCCAAGAATTTCGTGCTCGTTTTCCAGTCGCACGCGAAACATCGCATTGGGGAGCAGCTCGACCACCGAGCCGCGCATTTCGAGAAGTTCTTCTTTCGCCATCCGTGTTCGTATTTCCGTGTTTGTGGATATTGCTGTTTAAGCGGGAATCGGGGGCGCCATAGCCGCAGCATGCGCAAAAGGAAAGGCTCGCCGCCATTCCCCGGTCCAGGCCTGTTCGGCGCCGGCTCTGCCGATCGTCCTCGGATAAGCCTTGTCGTGCCGCGGCGACAAAATGTTACCCTGCGGTCCTTGCCCGGATCAGCGGCTTTGCGCATCGCCGCCGATCTCGGTGCGGAGGTTCTTAGTTGCGGTTGCGGGCATCCTTGTTGGCGGTGATGGGCACCTGGCCGGCGCTGCTCCATGCCGCGCCGCCGCCCGCCGCGCCTGGCCCGAGCCCATCGTCAGACGCCCCCGCTACCACCTCGGACCGTCCGATCGTCGTCATCGGCGCGCATCTCAAGATCCCCGGCTCGGTCGATGCGCCGCAACCGCCGATCGATGTGCTCGACGAAGAGGATATCGCTTCATACGGCGCCACCTCTATCACCGACCTGCTCGCCGACATCGCACCCGAAACCAATTCAGGGCGCGGGCGCGGGAGCGGCGGCCCGGTGATCCTGGTCAACGGCCAGCGCATCGCCTCTTTCCGCGAACTGCGCGATTACCCGCCAGAAGCCATCCGCCGCGTCGAAATCCTGCCCGAGGAAGTCGCGCTGCGCTATGGCTATGCCCCCGACCAGCGCGTGGTAAATTTCATCCTCAAGGATTATTACCACAGCCAGAGCGCGGAAGGCGAAGTGACCTTGCCTGACCAGGGCGGCACCACCACCGAAGAAGCGCAGACCGGGCTGTTCCGGATCAACCGGAACCAGCGCCTGAATATTCTGGCGAAGGTCGATCATACTTCGCCGCTGACCGAGGCGCAGCGAACGGTAGCGCAGGAGCAGGGCAGGCATGCCGGCGTGCCCGGCGATCCGAACCCGGCCGATTTCCGCACGCTCGTACCCGACAGCAGCGATTATTCGCTTAATGCGACGCTGACGCTTGGTCTGGGTCATGGTGTCAAATCCGGATCGCTGGCTTTGAACGGCACCGCGAGCCGCACCGATTCCACCAGCCTGTCGGGATTGAACGATGTCGCGCTGACTGCGCCCGGCGCGACCACGGCAGTCGTGCGCACGCTGGCCGGCGCGCTGGCGCAGCACACGCGGACCGACACCTTGAATGCGGGTGCTTCGCTCAACAAGCCGCTCGGCGACTGGCAATTATCCGCGACGCTGGATTCGAGCCATGCGGTCACCACCACCCAGACCGACGATCGCGCCGATCCGGCATTCCTGTCATCGCTGATGGCGCAGGCCGCGGTGGGCACACTGGCGGTCGATGGAGCGCTGCCTGCGCTGCCTGCCCCGGACCTCAATCGCACGCATAGCGACGTCAATTCGGTGACCAGCCTGGTGACCATGATCGGCCATCCGCTGAAACTGCCGGCGGGCGCGGTCAATCTGACGCTCAAGGCCGGCTTTGCCTATACCGGCCAGACCAGCGACGGTTCGCTGGTCCCCGGCACGATCCGCTTGCGGCGTGGCGATGCGTCGGCAGGGTTCAACCTGGCGCTGCCGCTGACCAGCCCGCGCGCAGGGTTCCTGGGCAAGGTCGGCGAGATCACGCTGAATTTCAGCGCCGGGGCAGACCGCCTTTCGGACTTCGGCGGGCTGACCAACTGGAGCGCGGGGGTGACCTGGAACCTGACCGACCGGCTCGGCCTGCAAGGCAGCTACATCGTCAACCAGACCGCGCCGACGTTGGCCAATCTCGGCAATCCGCTCAATTCCATCTTCAACGTGCCGGTCTATGATTTCACCACCGGGCAGTCGGTGCTGGTCACCACCACCGGCGGTGGCAATCCGGGCCTGAGCCGCGAAGGCCAGCACGACATCAAGCTGGGCATCAACTGGCAATTGCCGTTCCTCGAACGCGGCAATCTGATCGTCGAATACTTTGATAATCGCTCGAGCAATGTCGCCAGCGCTTTTCCGATCCTGACCGCGGTGGTGGAGGCGGCCTATCCGGGGCGGGTGATGCGTGGACCGTCCGGGCAGATCGTCGCGATCGACGAGACGCCGATCAACCTGGCGCAGCAGCATGAGGAACGGCTGCGCTGGGGCTTCAACCTTGCCGGCAATCTCGGCAAGCCGCTGCCGGTGGTGCGGCGCCATGGACCGGGCGGAATGGGCGGCCCCGGCGGCTTTGGCGGTGGACAGGGCGGCGGGTTC